>JAGVNC010000012.1 GCA_020053475.1 Candidatus Omnitrophota bacterium
AAATCGTTCAATCTCAAAGAAAGGAGCTTTTTGCTAAAATCTTTCAATCAAACTGAACTCTCTTACTCAGGCTCATCTATTGACTGGAAAAGACTCCCACGCTTAGTTTGCCCCCTTTAGGGGAGCAAAACTGTGGGGGTGTCAAGAATTGCGCATTACGAGTATTCGTTCAATTTAGATCGTTTTGTTGACGCCAACAAAACGATCAGTTGTCCGATACTTCCGGACACCTCCAGATACTCAGTTGTCGACAAAATGGTCCAAGTTTTAAGGTTCCAATTTGAAACCTCAAACAAAAAGGTATCGCATAATGCGATACCAGGTCTCTCAGTCGGCGACAAAATGTCACGACCTCAATTCCCTACTCCACCCTCACCGCGTGGCCGTTTTCCAGAAGCAAATTGTTGAGATAAAGATCAGTGGCGGGATCGCTGCCCTGCGGGATGTAGACGTCCGCGAGGTACCGGCCATACTTTTCCGACCGGCTGGAGCGCACGACCACAAGCTGGGCCTCCTTGCCCCTGAAAATGCCTTTGGCATTTTTGGGGGCAACCCCGACAGGCTTGATTAAATCCCCTTTTGGGGATTGAATCAGTCGGCCCTTCGGGCGATTTTTGACCTTTGGGTCAAAAATCGGGTTAATATACGACTGCACAAACGTTTTCGCGGCCTGGCCTTCCTTGGTGTCCATTCCCGGGCAATCGAGCCCGCGCAAGCGAAGCGTTTCGCGCACCCAGGTGTCAAACCCCAGATCGAAGCGCACCTTAAGCGTGTCGCCGTCAACCACACGCTCGACATACGCGGCGTACGTGAACAGGTCCTTCGCCGTGCGGCTGCCCTTGAAAAATTTGTATCCCGCAGGGCTCCCTTTCGGTCGAGCGTCGTCTTTGGGGCGGGATTCAACCACATCTCCGTCAGCAAATCCCGACAATCCTTCGCTTCGCCCTTCGCTTCCCTCAGGACTCCGCTCAGGACTCCCTTTCGGTCGCTTGGGCCCGACATTGCGGAAAATCCCAAACCCCAAATCAACCAGCAGCCCCGACTCCTTCTCTGCCGCCACTTGCGGCCGCGTGACGATCTTGTAGGTGTACAACGTCCCGCGGAGTGGAGTTAGCGGTTTTTGGGGAACGGTTTTGGCGACATCGATTGCACGACGCTGACTAAGATATTTCTGAAATTTCTCCGCAGCCCAATCCTTGCGAATGATTTCTTTTTCTAACCTCTTTCTCTCTGTCGGATCCTTGACCGTAATAAGACTCTTGTAATGGTTCCAACTCAATTGTCGCCGTCCGGCGATAATTGGATAAATCCGATAAAACTGCGTCGCGCGTTGCAATGCGGATTTGTCATAATCAATATCTTTAGCTAACTCTTCAAAAAGTGTCGTCCCGTAATCCGCCCTATCTTTGTGTTCCAACAGATGCTCATCAATATATTTACCGATTTTCCAATACCCTTGAGCTACACGCTGCTTGACAAAAAGATTCATCTCCGTCAATTCCCTGGAGACGTTTCTAACGAGTGCTTTGTAACTTTTGGAATGGGTTAAGGATTTAGGCATGCGAACCACCTGTTAAATAGCAGGCAGAATTTAGCCAGGGATCAGTCAAAATTCATTCTTTATTTTCTAAACAAATCCACATATTCGGATAGCGAAAAAATTTGGTTACGGGAATACCCTGTAATTTCTTTAAGGATTTTTGCCTTAACCAATTGCCCCGTGAGACTATTAGCGGTATTATATGTTACATTTAAGATATTAGCCGCTTGATTAATGTTAATAATCGGGTTCGAAAACAAATGCATCAGCAATTGGCGACCCAATTGAGCTCGACGGCCAAATGACAAAATGTCGTGCTCATAATCATTTCTTAATTTAATGATTTTCTCAAAAGTCTTTTTCCCTTTGCTGGCTGTTTGCAAAACGCCGTTTAAAAAGAACCTCAACCATTGTTCCACGTCCCCCGATGTGCGAACAAATGTTAGCGCATCAAAATATTCGCCTCGGTGTTTGGCAAAAAAATCCGATAGATATAACGTGGGTTTTGTTAAAATCTTATAATCAACAAGCTGTAACGTAATTAAAAGCCGCCCGATACGTCCATTCCCATCTAAAAAAGGGTGAATTGTTTCAAACTGATAATGGCTCAGCGCGATCTTAATTAAATAAGGGATCTGCAATGCTGGGTTGTGCCAAAATTTCTCTAAATCGGAAAGAAGATCAGGCAATCCTTCATGGTGCGGAGGAATAAATTTGGCATCCTTGAGATTGACGCCTCCAATCCAATTTTGGCTTGTTCGGATCGTTCCCGGCTTCTTTTCTTTGCCACGAACACCCGCCAAAAGCTTCTCATGGGTCTCTCGTAAAAGGCGCATGCACAGCGGCAATTTCTCAAGCCGGCCCATGGCATAATCCATTGCCTTGATATAATTTTGAACTTCCTGCCAATCATCTTTTTTCTCAGGAGCAATCTCTTCAATCGGCAAAATGGCCTCATCGATTTCAGTCCGGGTGCCCTCAATCCGGGAGGAAGTTGTTGCCTCTTTAACAACGTGCATTTTAATAAAAAAGCCGACATCCGGGACAAGAAGCGAATACGCATTCAATTCCCCCAATTCCCGGATCGCCGCTTCTAGAAGTAAAATAATCCTCTTATCTTCCCAATTGAACTCTTGATTAATCGGCGAAGGAAGAAAACTTTCATACTCATAATCTTTGAGATAAAAATGCTTTTTGAATTGGCCGGCTTTGTATTTCATTGGGATCCTAACTTGAGTTATGTTTTTTCTTATCTCAAGTTTATAAGGAAAGTTGAGATATGTCAAATCTTATCTCAACCGGGGGATACCTAACAATTTACCACACGAGTGTGTGGTATTCAAGCAAAATCACATTGCCTTCAAATAATCCTTATACGTCTTCACACCTTTTTCTTTAATCGATTGCTTCTCAACAAGGCCAAGATACGTTTCCATCTTATGATCATCGGCGCAGTTCGGATATTGATGCTTTAATTCATGAAATCGCTCTACAGAGCGCACCTCGGCACTTCGGGCCTCACTCACAAACTGTTTCCACAGGATATTATCGTCATGTAGTTTTCCATCACAATCAAAAAAGCGGGAAGTCCCGATGTGCTCATATCCCAAGGCCCGAGGCGGCACACGGGTGACAATATCCTCATCGTTAATGAAACGAAACGTGCGACTTTTGATTTTCCAGTCAAAATGTTCGGCAAAATCCTTATCCCCCACCCGCGGCGAGCCAAAGGTGTAAAGGCCGCTGACATCAACTTCGTCTTCCGTCAAACGGTCCACAGCGAGAGTTGCTAAAGCTCCTCCTAAACTATGTCCGGCAACCCAAATGTTTTGTTTGTTATCCTGGAACTCATCAATCTTTTTCAGAATATCTTCCCAAACATAATCAAGCGCCTGTTTAAATCCACGATGAATACGACCGTCGGGACTGGAGACTAATTTGGTTTGAAAATCTGTCTGCCAATCTTCGTGACATTCCATCTCTGTTCCGCGGAAGGCGATAATCAACACGTTTTGATCAGCACATACAAATGCTTGAGTGTCGCTCTTATCAAAAAATTGACACAACATCCCCAAATTACCGCAAACTTGTTTTTTGATAACAGTGACGGGATTGTAGGCCAATAATGTCATCTCCGCCAAACGAAGGGCGTTGAGAAGGCTGAAGCGGGTGGTGGGGTCAAGGCCTAGAGGCATAATGGTAATTTGGGTTACGGTGTGTGGCGAGGTAATTTATCCCTAAACTGATAAATAGCATCCTCTACGCTTCCAAAAGCAAATTCTGCCATTTCTTCGACTGTCGCCTCAACTGCCACCGCATCAAACTCCCTTGATACAAATTCTCGAAACTCGTCATTATCGATATATTTTTGTTTATCTTTGTTCATATCGAATCCTCTTCGCCAATCGGCGCATGACGAGATAAATGTGATCTTTGCTGGGCCCGCCGGTATAATGCTTTTGCTCATCCTGCCACAAATAATCGAGCAACCTCGATAAATCTCCCTTAAGCTCTTTTGAAACCCGGCCGCCCGATTTTACTATTGTCCCCATCATAAATCCTCCGATGAATTAACAATCACTTTAAAAACTAACCCACAATCTGTAATCTTCGTACCACTCCGCAAACATAATCCCACCAGCCAGACTTGACGAATAGACCGCTTACTATCATGATAATATTTAAATATGATTATACTATCCGTTAATTTTGGGCAGAGGCAAACCTAGGAAATCTAACGGCACTTCATCAAAAAAGTAATAACAACCAACCGATTCCACATATTCCAACACATCTCTATATTTTCCTTGCTTAAACCAATCGCTTAAGAAATAAACATATTTTACAGAAATCCCCAGAGAAGAAAGCAACTTATTATATTTTTTATTCTTGAAATCGCAGGTTTGGAGCTTTTCATCAACAGATCCCTGCCCCTCCTGAAACTTCATTTCTATAATATAAAGAGTTTTGTTTTGTAAAACAAAAATGGCCTCGTCAGGGAGTAAACGCGCTGAAACAATTTTTGAATGATCTACACCATTTTTCTCAAGGAAGTTTTTATAGAATTTATGTTTTGGATAAAGTTCTGCAACTTTCTTATTTTTAAAATAAACTATATCATTGGAAACCGAGTAGCCGGGCAAAGAGGCGATTTTGTTTTGGACAGAAATCTTTGCTTCAAAACGCAATCCCGTAATCGTATTGCCGCCTCCCACCCCACCTTTTTTCATCATCATGAAGTCACCTTATACTTTCTTTGTAAAATCACACAGAGCATTCCAGAGCATCGCTCGTCCTTGTTTTGTCCAATATGTTATGTCCTGTTCTATCCACATCCATTTTAACAACTTTAATGATCGTTCAACCTTACAATCCGGTACGGTTTTTAAAATAAAAAATTTGCCCATAACATCATCTGGCTTAAGACAATGATATACCTCTTGAGCGGCATCGTGAAAAGCTTTAGCCATATCCTTATTCCCTCGAATAAAGGATGCAAGAAGCATAAACACATCACTATGTTTCGGCGGCTTATCGTTGCCGTTTTTAAATTTTAGGAATTTCTCCGATACGATAACAAAGTCACATCCCTTATTTAATCGCCCTGGGCGAAGCAGGTAGATTTTGCTACCATCCAAACAGTTTTCCACATCGTAGCGATATTGCCCAACACCCGGATCCTCCTCTATCCACGTTTGAAGAATTTTTTGTCGGACTTGATCTCGGGACAAACCATCGACATTTAATGTTCTATGCTCCACAACATCTCTCCAATAATCAACCGGGTATATTGCCGATACTATCTTTATAAATATTTATCTCCTCCCCCGCCCCCGGCTTGCGAAACACAAACAAATGCTCGTGCATAATTAAGAGAAAGTCTTTTTGTTGGGCGCCCCAATAACGGGTAGTGGTGCAGTTGTGCTGAAGCTTAATAATGTCTTCTTTGAGGATGAACCCGGCCTTTAAGAATTCCTGCATGACGTTAAACGCCAGCGGTACAAAATGCCGACGGCGGCGGGTGTCGCCAATCAATATCGCGCAGTATTTGCCGCCCTTCAAAACGCGAAAACATTCCTTAGCGGCGAGAGATATTTGATCGCAGAACTTGCGCAAATTGCTAATACGGGACAAGTCTCCCTCAACATCGCGCTCACCATAGTTGATGATATTCAGATAAGGCGGGTGCGTGGCGATAAAATCAACGGACTCGTCTTTGACTTTCTCTAAATGACGCGCGTCACCTGTTTCAATTTGCGGCTCAAAGCTTCCCTTTTCTTTTTCAAATTGACAGGCTTTCTTGGCTAAGGCGGCTACTTCGGAGTGGATGTCAAAAGCCATACCGCGGCGCTTTAAAAGCTTGGCTTCAATCATGGTTGTACCGCTTCCCACCATGGGGTCGAGTACGACGTCGCCTTCTTTAGAATAAAGAAGAATCAGATTACGGGCGATTTGCGGGGCCCAGTTGCCCCTGTATTGGGCGGAATGGGTGCTCCATTTGCCGCGCTGCGGAAAAGACCAGACGGTTGTGGATTCGATTTTATCTTCGATGACTTCGGAAAGATCTGTCTTCACACGCGGTCCTTTAGGCTAATCCTCTTCGGGGGCTTTCGTAGTTCATCACTAAAATCTCTTTAATCATGCCCCGCCTCTCGGCGTTGCAATTGATCATGCGGGTGGCGTGCAGGCTTTTCTTATAATATTTATGGTATAGATCCTCGAAGAAATTATCTTTAGGATCGACGTTCTTGGGATCAGAATTACTCAAGATGACCTTGGATCCGATCTTGCTTAATTGATCGCAAACTTTTTTAAGGCGTTTTTGATCTTCGTCATTAAATCCATTTTTAATATACCCCGTAAAGCTGGCTGTTTTAGAAATAGGCCGGTACGGGGGGTCGAAATAAACGAGAGAACTTTTATCAGCCTTTTTTAAACAATGTGCAAAATCTACACATTCGATTTCAGCATTTTGAAGGACAAAGCTGACAGCTTGCAGGTTTTTCTCATCGCAAATAGTGGGATTCTCATACCGGCCGAAAGGCACGTTAAACAATCCCTGGGAATTGACGCGGAACAGGCCGTTAAAACAGGTCTTGTTTAAGAAAATCATCAGCGCGGTGCGGCGGACAACGTGGTTGGTGCGCTTTTCACTAATATAGTCATTGTATTCAACCCGCTTCGCATAAAAAAACTTCTCCCTCTCGGTTTTGGACGAAGACAAATACTCGTCCTCCAATCCCTGGAGTTCAAAGACAAGCTTGCGCAGGCGATCCCGGATGGTTTGATACGCGCTAACAATCTCCGGGTTAATATCATAAAGATAGGCTTTTTTGATTTGGTATTCCCTGGTCAGCCAGAAAAAGACAGCCCCGCCGCCGACAAAGGGTTCAAAATATTTATCAATTTTCTTAGGTGTGACAAATTCCGGAGGAATGAATTCTTTGATCTGGTTAATGAGCTGGCCCTTACCGCCGGCCCACTTGAGGAAAGGTTTTGCTTCTGTCTTGAGGGATGTTTTCATTTAGATGTATTCTATCGGTTGAAAAATCAAAAATCAATGGGGAACAACTTTTATTTTTCTAAAACGAGGGGATGAAACGTTTAATGGACATTTCAATACTACCACACACTCGTGTGGGTGTCAAGTGTTTTATACTGCTCCCCATTAACAGAAACAGGGTTTTAAGTTAGAATAAGGCTCCAAACGAAAGGAGCTTTATTCATGAAACATCGTAAATGGACCAGTCAACAAAAGCTGCAAATCGTGCTAGAAGGCTTATCCGGTCAAATTGAAATCGGCAAACTTTGCGCCAAATACCAAATCGCTCAAACGCAATACTACCAATGGCGCGATCATTTGCTCAAATTCGG
>JAGVNC010000016.1 GCA_020053475.1 Candidatus Omnitrophota bacterium
CCACACCAATGAGGATGTGGGGATCGTTCTAGGGAAAGCGTTTAAAAAAGCCTTAGGGGAAATGCAAGGGATCAAACGTTTCGGTGTTGGATTTTCTCCCATGGAAAAAACACTTGGCCGCACGGTTATTGATATCAGCGGTCGCAGCTATCTGAAGCTGGGAGTCGGCACACGTACGCTTCTTGGCAAAAAAACTGTTATCATCAAAGACCAAGAAAATTATTCCATGAAATACCTCGAACATTTCCTGGAATCATTTGCCAAAGGCTTAGGGGCGACCATTCACGTGACCATTATGGATCCAGACGAAGATCTTCACACCAATATCGAAACCGTATTCAAGTCCTTAGGTCTTGCCTTAGATCAAGCCACCCAGATTGATCCTCGACGGGAAGGTTCTGTTCCCTCCACCAAAGGCCTCATCGACTAAAAGGATTTCGCTATGATCGCCATTATTGATTATGGGATGGGAAATTTGCGCAGTGTCCAGAAGGCGTTGGAAAAAGTCGGCGGCCAGGCGATGGTGACGCAAAACCCGCAAGACCTGACTAACGCTCAAGGGATTGTTCTCCCTGGGGTCGGGGCCATGCGGCCGGCGATGGGCCAATTAAATGCCTTGGGGTTTACGACGGCCATTAAGAAAAACGTTGAAGCCGGTAAACCGTTTTTAGGGATTTGTTTGGGCTGCCAACTGCTATTTGAAACAAGTGATGAAGGCGGGAAAGTCCAAGGGCTAGGTTTACTGAAGGGAGAGGTCAAACGCTTTCCTTCACTGAAAATCCCCCAAATCGGCTGGAATCAATTGAATGTCCAACAAAAAGACTGCCCCTTATTGACAAAAATGAAAACACCTAGTTTCGTCTATTTTTGTCATTCGTACTATGTAAAACCAAACGACGCAAACGTGGTGGCCGCGACAACCGATTACGGGATTGAATATGCTTCGCTTGTCTGGCAAAAAAATATTTTCGGTGTGCAATTCCACCCCGAAAAAAGTCAAACGATCGGGTTAAATCTTCTAAAGAATTTTTTGGATTATCAGCCATGATTATTTTTCCAGCCATTGATATCAAAGACGGCAAAGTCGTGCGCTTACTTCAGGGAAAATTCGAAGCCATGACGCATTATGGCAATGATCCCGTGGCCATGGCCCTTGAATGGGAACGCCAAGGGGCCCAGTGGCTTCATGTCGTTGACTTGGATGGCGCGCTAACCGGCGAAACAAAAAATCTCGAGATCATTCTCAATATTGCGCAATCCGTTCGAATTCCGATCCAGGTGGGAGGGGGATTACGCCGTCAAGAAGACGTGATGCGCTTGCTGACAGGCGGCGTGCAACGGGCCATTTTAGGGACAAAAGCGATTGAAGACCGTTTGTTTTTAAAGGAATTATTGGCCAGCCAAAACAATAAAATAGCGGTGAGCCTCGATTGTTCCAAAGGGATTGTCATGCAACGGGGATGGACATCGTCATCGGAAATAAAAGCTCTTGACCTAGCCCAAGAATTGGAGCAAATGGGCCTGTCGTGTTTGATTTACACGGATATTGCCCGTGATGGAATGTTGGCGGGTCCTAATTTAGATGCTATCCAAGATTTGCTGAGCAAAATCAATATCCCTTTGATCGCATCGGGGGGCATTTCCAGCCTAGAAGATTTAAAAATATTGGCGGCCCTTGAACCCGATGGATTGATTGGGGCCATTACCGGTAAAGCGATTTACGAAGGCCGATTTAAACTGAAGGACGCTCTCCAATTATGTTAACGAAACGAATCATTCCTTGCCTGGATGTCAAAGACGGCCGTGTGGTCAAAGGCATCAACTTTGTCAATCTGCGGGATGCCGGCGATCCGGTGGCGATTGCAAAAATTTACGATGAACAAATGGCGGACGAGATCGTGTTTCTGGATATTACCGCTAGCCATGAAAAACGATCGATCATGCTGGACATCGTCCGAAAAACAGCCGAACAAGTCTTCATGCCATTAACGGTCGGCGGAGGCATTCGCTGTGTTGAAGATATTCGTAATCTTCTCAAAGCCGGAGCGGATAAAGTGTCCTTGAATACATCGGCGGTCGAACGCCCGCAACTGATCCGCGAAGGCGCTGAACAATATGGCAGCCAATGCATCGTCGTTGCCATTGACGCCAAAAAAAGTAATGGATCATGGGAAGTATTTATCCATGGGGGGCGCAAATCAACGGGGAAAGACGCTATTCTCTGGGCCCAAGAAGTTGAACAATTGGGGGCCGGAGAAATCCTTTTGACCAGCATGGATTTTGATGGGACCAAAAATGGCTACGACATTGCATTGACCGATGCAATCTGTAAAGCCGTTAATATTCCCGTCATTGCTTCCGGTGGGGCAGGGACCATCGAAGATTTTTGCCAGGTTTTTGAACAAACAAACGTGGATGCCGCTTTAGCGGCTTCCGTGTTTCATTACGGGGAACTTTCCATCCTGCAGGTCAAAACAGGGCTTCAAGAAAGGAACATAAAGGTGCGCTGGTGAGCAAAATCGAAGATATTAAGATAACGCGCCGAACACTCAATCAACTGAAATTTAACGAAAGCGGACTTATTCCGGCCATTATTCAGGATGATCGGACCAAAGACGTCCTGATGCTGGCGTACATGAATATCGATTCGTTAAAACAGACGCTGAAAATCGGGAAAACATGTTTCTGGTCACGTTCACGCAAAGAATATTGGGTCAAAGGCATGACATCGGGGAATT
Organism: Candidatus Omnitrophota bacterium; assembly: GCA_020053475.1. Taxonomy (GTDB): domain Bacteria; phylum Omnitrophota; class Gorgyraeia; order Zapsychrales; family Zapsychraceae; genus JAGVNC01. The sequence goes on from JAGVNC010000016.1 coordinate 2,739, forward strand.
TCCAGTTTGTGAAAGGTATTTTTTACGACTGCGATGCCGATACACTATTGATTAAGGTCAGGCAAGTGGGCGCGGCCTGCCACACCAATAGAAAAAGCTGTTTTTACCGTCGATTAAAATAATATGGCTTACCCTGGTCAAAAAGAATTTTTGAAATTATCCAGACAAGGAAACCTGATTCCTGTCTACGAGGAAATCGCGGCGGGTTTAGAAACGCCGGTTTCTGCGTATATGAAGATCGCCCCAAAGGCGACGTATTCCTTTCTTTTGGAATCGGTTGAAGGGGAGGCTAAAATCGCCCGATATTCCTTTGTCGCGTGCAATCCGGAATTGGTTTTTGAAACCAAAGGCCGCCAAGCCAAAATTACGCGCTTTAAAAAAGGGAAGCCGGTTGTTGAGAAAACCACCATTCAAAAGACCCCTTTTGATTTTGTCCGGCAAATCCTTAAACCCTATCAATTTGTTAACCTCCCGGGTTTGCCACGCTTTTGCGGAGGGCTTGTCGGGTATGTGGCTTATGATGTGGCCCGTTTCTTTGAACGCCTGCCTGATCGCACCAAAGATGACCTGAATCTCCCGGATGTCCTTCTGGTCTTGGCCAAGGAAATCATCATTTTTGATCATTTGCACCACAAGATCAAAATCATCAGCTGCGTGTACGTGCCTTCGTCGTTGTCCCAATCCCAAAAGATCAACCATTATGTTCAAGCACTCAAAACCATTCAACAGTTAAAAGAAGCTTTATGCAGGCCCTTGTCGGAAGACAAAAATAATCATAGACGAAAGCCCTCGCGCCCTATAAAATTATCCGTTAAATCGAATTTCACCCCAGCGACGTTTACAAAGGCCGTCAAGAAGGCCAAGCAAGAAATCCGGGCCGGGGAAATCATTCAGGTTGTTCTTTCCCAGCGTTTTAGCGTCAAGATGCAAACCCGGCCGATTAATGTGTATCAGGCATTACGGTCGCTAAATCCTTCGCCCTACATGTTCTTTTTGAATTTTAAAGGGATTAATCTGATCGGATCTTCGCCGGAATTGCTTGTCCGCTGCGAACATGGTGTTGTCGAGACGCGCCCTATCGCGGGCACACGGCCGCGCGGGAAAAATGAACAGGAAGACCGTTCACTCGCCGAGGGGCTTTTAGCCGATCCTAAAGAAAGGGCCGAACACATCATGCTCGTTGATTTAGGCCGCAATGATTTAGGGCGTGTGTGTGAGAAAGGCTCCGTGCGCGTGCCGGAATTTATGAATATTGAAAAATATTCGCACGTCATGCACATTGTGAGCAGTGTCAAGGGAAAGCTCAAGGGGGACAAAGATAATTTTGACGTGCTGATGTCGGCGTTTCCCGCCGGGACATTATCCGGGGCGCCTAAAATCCGGGCGATGGAAATTATCGAAGATCTGGAAAAAATCAAGCGCGGGCCGTACGGGGGATGCATCGGGTATTTTAGTTTTTCGGGGAATTTGGACTCGTGCATTATCATTCGCACGATTATCGCGCACAAAGGTAAAGCGTATGTGCAGGCCGGAGCGGGCATCGTCGCTGATTCCGATCCGATGAAAGAATACCAAGAAACAGTGAATAAGGCCAAGGCGCAGTTGTTGGCCATTCAGTTGGCGCACGACGTTCGTCCCGTGTCCGCCTAAGGCGGACAGGGATGCATCAAAATAAAATTTCACTACTAACAAAACACAAGAGGAGACGTGAGGTACATGGAAGTCCGAATTCGTTTACAAAAAGCAGGAAAGACATCAAATAAACGTGCGAATTATCGCGTCGTTGCTATTACCCGTAACGGCGGCCGGGATGGCCGTCATCTGGAGCTCCTGGGGCACTATGATCCCACGAAAAAACCTGCCAGTTTATCCATTAACCACGAAAAACTAGAGAAATGGATCAAGCAGGGGGCCCAAATGAGTGATACCGTGCGGTCATTGGTCAAAAAAACGCAGAAATAGATTTTGTCAACATTCATCAATAATATATAACCTAAGGAATCTCTATGCCACCCGAACAAGCGGCCAATCCTTTAATTCAATTGGTGCCTTACATTCTAGTTTTTTTTATTTTTTATTATTTTCTTTTAATCAAACCGCAACGCGACCAGCAAAAACAACATGACAATATGCTCAATGCGTTGAAAAAAAATGATGAAGTCGTGACCGCCAGCGGAATTCATGGGACGGTCGTTTTGATCAAGGATAAAACCATTGTCATCCGTGTCGATGATAACGTAAAGATTGAATTCGATAAATCAGCCGTCACCGGCGTCACAAAAACTAATGCCTAATTATTGAAAAGGAGTTTGACCATTATGACTAAGACGACACGCAGCCGTCTTTTAATCATTCTCGGCGTTATTGCGGCCTGCCTTTACTTCACGTTTCCTTTAAGCAAGCACATTAATTTCGGGCTTGACCTTAAAGGAGGGATGCACCTTGTGATGCGGGTGGAGACCGAAAAATTGGATGAGAATGCTAAGAGTGATGCCGTCTTAAGGGCCATTGAAATTTTGCGTAATCGGATTGACGGGTTGGGGGTAGGTGAAACAGTCATCCAGCGCCAAGGAGAGAACCAAATCCTTGTTCAACTTCCCGGCGTCACCGATCGAGAAAAGGCGCTTAGCTTGATTGGGAAGGTAGCGCAACTGGAATTTCGCCTGGTCGATGACAGCCCCAATCGATTGAAAGAAGCCATCGAAGGCCATGTCCCTGCCGGATACATTTTGAAATATACCAAAGATGAAAAAGAGCCTATTCTTTTAGAAGATAAAGTGGCGTTAAGCGGCGAAACGATTGCCGATGCCAGGGTCGATATGAACACCCAGAATTTCAATCAACCCATGGTGAACCTCAAATTTAATTCCATCGGAGCCAGACAATTCGCGACGGTCACCAAAGAAAATGTGGGGCGCCAGTTAGCGATTGTGCTTGATAATGAAGTTCAATCCGCTCCTGTCATTCGCCAAGCTCTTCTTGATGGGACGGGCGTAATCGAAGGGCGCTTTACTCTGAATGAAGCCTCGCAACTGGCCCTCGCGTTACGTTCCGGTGCCTTGCCAGCTCCCATGCGCATTGAAGAAGAAAGGACCATTGGGCCTTTATTAGGGAAAGATTCTATTCAAAGTGGAATTAATGCCGCGATTATGGGGGTCAGCCTCACGCTTTTTTTTATGGCTGCCTATTATTTAGCGGCTGGCGTTATTGCCGACATCGCATTGTTAATCAATGTGCTTCTGATTTTTGGTATTATGGGGTTCCTCAACGCTACCCTGCCAGCAAATCCGCTGACATTGACGCTTCCCGGGATTGCGGGGATCATCCTCACCCTAGGGATGGCTGTTGACGCCAACGTTTTAATCAATGAACGGATGCGCGAAGAGTTGGCTCTCGGCCGTTCCCTTCAAGCCGCGATCAATAACGGTTTTAGCAAAGCGTTGACAGCCATTATTGACTCTAATACAACGACGTTGATCGCCGCCTTTATGTTGTTCCAATTCGGTTCCGGCCCGATTAAGGGGTTTGCCGTGACATTAACCATCGGGTTACTGTCCAGCCTCTTTACGGCCATTTTTGTGAGCCGGACGATTTTCAATCTTTTACTGGATTGGCGCGTGCTTAAATCTCTTAAAATGTTAGAAGTGTTTAAAGTCAGGAATATCGATTTTATTTCCAAGCGTTATTTTTGTTTTGCACTTTCTGTGGTCATGGTTATTGCCAGCTTTGTCATCCTTGTCCAAAAGGGAAAAGACGCTTACGGCATTGACTTCGCGGGAGGGCAAATCCAAGAATATAAATTTGAAAAACCTATACAGCCTGACCAAGTGAGGGCGGCGCTACAGAAAGTTGGCCTTAACAATGCCGTTATTCAACAATTTAATCAATTCCCGGAGAATATTATTGTCCGAACGTCCGAAGATACGTATGACCAGGTGGTCGCCACGTTAAAGGTTGCGATGCCGGACAATCCCTTCGCAACATTGCGCATTGAGAAAGTTGGCCCGGTTGTCGGCGAGGCCTTGCGGAAGCGCGCGATTCTTGCGATCATTTTTGCTCTCGGGGGGATTCTTGTTTACGTGGGATTTCGTTTTAAACATTTTGATTTTGCCGTCGCGGGTGTCTTGGCCCTTTTACATGACGTTATTATCGCCATGGGAGGGATTTTGATGCTGGGAAGGCAAATTGACCTGCTTGTTGTCACCGCGCTATTAACGATTGCCGGTTATTCAATTAATGATACCATCGTCATTTACGATCGTGTCCGGGAGAATATGGCGAAGAATAAAAAAATGACCCTCTACGATATCCTGAATCAAAGCCTCAGTCAAACACTGAGCCGGACAATTTTGACGACGGGCGCCACGATGATTGTTGTTGTTTCTTTATTTTTGAAGGGCGGAGAAGTCCTTAATACGTTTGCTTTGTGCCTGATCATCGGATTTCTTTCCGGGACATATTCCACGATCTACATCGCCTCGCCTCTTGTATTAGCCTGGCAAAAGAAGAATAAATAATCTGCGGCCCATTCCTAAGACTTGTTTTTCCGGCATCGAGATAGTATTATCAACAGAGACGATGCCGAAGACAGGTCTATTTTTTATCCGCTAGCAACTTATCTGGCGGATAACCCCCAGCGCTTTGATTCATCCCGAAAAGAGCAAAAGCCTTCCGGGATGAATCAGCAATCAGCAAGGGGGATTTATTAACCCCGAAGGGCAGAATACCACGGGCTTGCCCGTGGATGAATGGCTTTTCGCCCAAAGGGCGTCGAGCGAAGCTCGAAATGTGGAAACAGG
>JAGVNC010000009.1 GCA_020053475.1 Candidatus Omnitrophota bacterium
CCTGTTTCCACATTTCGAGCTTCGCTCGACGCCCTTTGGGCGAAAAGCCATTCATCCACGGGCAAGCCCGTGGTATTCTGCCCTTCGGGGTTAATAAAGTAAACATAAGTTTAAATCTTACTATTAATACTTATAAATTACCTAACAAGTATAAAACATATTTATCTAATAAGACAACACTAGGCGGGTTTTGAAGAAAACGCTTTCTGGGAGGTCAAATCCCTATTGGATTCAAGAATGAGGTTTTTTAGCTTTAGGAGGGAAGGATTTTGAAGAGATGGAGGCTCAAACCGCCAGGCCCAATTGCCTTGGGTCGTGGCGGGAGTGTTCATGCGGGCTTCTTGGCCTAATCCCAGCACATCCTGCATGGGGATGATCGCTAATTGAGCCGGAGATTTCTCCGCCAACTCAATTAAATCCCAATGAACTTGAGAGCCATCAATCGGATGGCCGGCATATTTGGCAAAATTTTCTTTTTCATGGGATGAGGCGTCGCGGCAGTACCAGCCTTGCGTCGTATTATTATCATGCGTGCCGGTATAAACGATAGAATTTTGATCATAATTATGCGGCAGGTAGATATGCTTTTCCAAATCTTCGCCGAACGCAAAATGCAGGATTTTCATGCCCGGCAACCCCAGCCGTTTCATGGCCGCGCGGACATCATCGGTGATGTGGCCCAAATCTTCGGCAATGACCGGCAATGCGGGAAATTCTTTTTTAAGCGCCTTAAACAATTCGTACACCGGGACGTTGGCCCAATCCCCCTTAACCGCCGTCGGCTCGCCCGCCGGGATTTCCCAGTAGGCGACAAGCCCGCGGAAATGATCGATGCGCACAATGTCGGCGGATTGCATGTCCTTTTTCATCCGCTCAATCCACCATTGAAAACCCGTCGATTGTAATTTGGCCCAATCATAAATGGGATTCCCCCAGCGCTGGCCGGTCTTGCTAAAATAATCCGGCGGAACACCCGCCACCACGGTCGGATTTAAATTCTCATCCAGTTTAAACAGCCCGGGATGTGTCCACACATCCGCGCTGTCCATGCGCACATAAATGGGGATGTCCCCGATCAACTGGATATTCTTTTGCCGAGCATAGGCGCGCAGCTGCTTGATCTGTTTGGCCAAAATATATTGGATCCATTTGATGGCCTCGAAAGACTCCTGATGCTCGCGGATAATTTTTTTAAGCGCCGCCGGCTCTCTTCTCTTCAATCCTTCCGGCCACTCGGCCCACATCCGGTGATCGATATTTTTCTTGATAACGGTAAACAGCGCGTAATCATCCAGCCAATAACGGTTCGATTCGCTAAATTCATGGAAGGCGGCTTTGGAATGTTTTTGTTTGTTGAAATTTACAAACGCTTTTCTTAATAACGTTAATTTAAACGGCACCACCTTCCCATAATCAACCAGATGGGCTGAAAATACCGGGATGCCCACCATCTCTTCTTTTAACAACAGGCCTTCGTTGATGAGAATTTCCGGGCTGACGAACAGAGGATTCCCCGCGAACGCCGAGGGGCTGCTGTAAGGGCTGTTGCCGTCAATATTCTCCGTCGGGTTAAGCGGAAGGATCTGCCAATATTGCTGCTTCGCTTGAGCGAGCGTGTCGATGAATTGATAAGCGCCCGGGCCGAAATCGCCGATCCCAAAAGGCGAGGGCAATGAAGAAATATGCAAGAGGATCCCGCTGCCGCGTTTAAACATGGGCTGGATTGGATGGGATTAATGGCTTAATGTAGGTTTCGTAAACATGCCTGCCGTTTTTCATTTCAGGGATATTACTTTTAGCGTGTTCCAGCAAAAACAGAAATTCTTGTTCGAGGGGGCCTTCATGCCATTGGCGCGCCAATTCAATCGCGCGGGCCGCGTATTGCAAAATTTGCCGCACCTCCAAGCCGGAAATATCATCGAAAAACCATCCACAGCTCGTGTACATCAGCATGGCCTGGTGCTGCATTTCCAAAAAACTTTTCAGCCTGTCCTGATCTTCTTTAGAGGTACTCTCTAACCCAAATTTTCTCAAAAATTCAACCCAGGCGGGTTCACTGCCCCCCACGATAACAGAAATGTATTCATTGCGTAATTCCCAGGGGTCGACATGATAGCGGGCGCAGCCCTTCACATAAATTTGGCTTAATGTAAAACGCAAGCTATCCAATGCCGTACGCAAATGGATGCGCCAACGTTGATTCCATCCGGCCTCGGGATGGATGGCGCAGCTGCAATCCGAGCGCCAGCGCTCGATGCCATGCACACAGCTCCAGGACGTGTTTTCTTTAATCTGCACCTCCGCCTGCGGATGGTGCATTTCAAGGTATTGGCCGTAGATGATCAAGTCCACCTTTTTTTCTTTTTCGATATGGCGCAAGCAGAATGCCAACGCCATTTCACCGAATTTATGGTGATGGCCGTAAGATTCACCATCGGTAGCCGTATGCACCAGACGCGCGATGCCGGGGCTTTTGGGAAAAGCACTCAAAAACCGTTCGCTCATCCGCACGCCGTCTTTCAATAATTCACCAAAAGCGATTTCAGGGGCAATCGCCCCGTCATAAAAGAAAATCACGATGCTTTGGCCCGAAGGCAGGCGGCATAAATACGGCTGCTGGGTATCGACGGCCCCGTTGGAAGCGTCTTTCCATAATTTTCCGTCGATCTTCTTGACTTTTGAGGCTTGATACGGCGATAAAATGGTAAAACTAATTCCATTCTGGACCAAAATTTCCAATGTATCGTAATCGACTGCTGTTTCCGGAAGCCACATCCCTTCCGGTTTACGGCCGAAACGGTATTCGAAATCTTTAATGCCCCATTTCACTTGGGTGATTTTATCGCGCGCCGACGCCAACGGCATGATCATGTGGTTATACGCCTGGGCGATCGCCGACCCGTGGCCGCCAAATCGTTGCTGGCTGATTTTATCGGCTTCCAAAATCTTTTGATACGTGTCCGGGGCGTTCTCCTGCATCCAGTCCAATAACGTCGGGCCAAAATTAAAACTGATCAACGAATAATTGTTGACGACCTCAACCACCTCCCCCTTGGGGCCCAGAATCTTGGCTTCTGTATTTGGCTTATAACATTCAGTTAAAATACGCTGGTTCCAATCATGGAAAGGATGAGAGGATTCCTGAAGTTCGATCTTTCCCGACCAGGGATTTTCACGGGGAGGCTGATAGAAATGCGCGTGGATGCAGACAAATCGTTTCATGAATAATAAAAACTAATATTAGGATATATTTTTAAACATCAACGTGCTTAAGGGAGGGATATTAACTGTAATAGCCTGATCAATCTTATGATGGGAAACTCCATTGGAGAATCCTGTTTGTTCATCACTCAACCGCAAGGCTTGTTTGACCCCAGGATTCGTCAACCCCGATCCGCCGTATTGACGGTCATCGCTGTTAAAAATTTCACCCCAGGCTCCTCCCTGCAAAGCGCCGATTGTATAATCGCGCCAAACGATATTTTTTAAGTTACAGATGATTAGGATCTTCTCATTGGTCGATAGGCTCCGGCGAATAAAGGCGACAATGCCGTCCTTGCAATTGCCCGTATCCACCCAATAAAAACCTTGAGGAATGAAATCCGATTCGTGCAACGCCTTTTCATGGCGATACGTAAAATTTAAATCTCTGATGAGTTCCTGGACCCCTTTATGCGGGCCGTATTGCAGCAAATCCCACTGAAGGCTTCCGTCGTGGTCCCATTCTGACCGTTGGGCAAATTCCTGGCCCATAAATAACAATTTTTTCCCCGGATAACCGTACATGTACCCAAACAGGCAGCGCAAATTGGCAAACTTTTCATCGTCATTGGCTCCCGGCATTTTCCCGATCAATGAACTTTTGCCATGAACAACCTCATCGTGCGACAAGGACAACACAAAATTCTCATGAAACGCGTAGTAAAGGCTGAATGTCAGTTCTCCCATATGATACTGGCGGTGGATGTCCTCGCGGCCGAAAAAATAAAGAGTGTCGTGCATCCAGCCCATGTTCCATTTCATATCGAACCCCAGGCCCCCATCGCTGACGGGCTTGGACACTTGCGGCCAGGATGTTGATTCTTCGGCGATGACTTTCACATCAGGATAATACTCTTTAATGGCATTATTGAGTTTATGTAAAAACTCAATGGATTCTAAATTCTCGCGGCCCCCGTAAATATTCGGCGTCCACTGGCCTTCTTTGCGTGAATAATCCAAATAGAGCATGGAAGCCACCGCATCGACGCGTAACCCATCGACATGATATTTATCCATCCAAAACAGCGCGTTGGAAATCAAAAAATCAATGACTTCCCAACGGCCATTGTTAAAAATGCTTGTATTCCAATCCGGATGAGCCCCGTTGACTTCATAAAGATTCGTCCCATCAAACCGGGCCAACCCGTGTTCATCGCTGGGGAAATGCGACGGCACCCAATCCAACAGGACCCCGATCCCCGCCTGATGAAAACTATCGACCAAACACATAAAATCTTGAGGCGTTCCGTAGCGCGTGCTGGGCGAATAATAACCTAACGTCTGATAGCCCCATGAGCCGTAAAAGGGGTGTTCCATGACGGGCATCAGCTCAACATGGGTGTAGCCCATATTCTTGACATAACTGACAAGGCTGTCCGCTAATTCACGGTAACTGCGAAATTCATTATTCTGGCTATCGGGCAATTTATGCCACGACCCTAAATGCACTTCATAAATCGAAATCGGGGCATTCGCCGCATTGACTTTTTGACGATGACGCATCCACTTCTCGTCGTTCCATTGATACCCCAAATCCCAGACAGCCGACGCTGTTTTCGGCGGCGTTTCATTGTAAAAGGCAAACGGATCGCTTTTTTCCATCTTGGAACCGTTTTGATTTGACTGGATATGATACTTGTAAAAATTGCCGGATTGAACATGCGGAATAAATCCCTCCCAAATACCCGACTGGTCACTGCGTAAGTTTAAAACATGGCTTTCTAGACGCCATTGATTAAAATCTCCCAAAACCGAGACGGATTTGGCATTCGGGACCCAAACGGCAAAATATGTTCCCGCTTGGCCTTGCCAATTCCAAGGATGCGCTCCTAAAAGATTGTAAAGCCGATAATGTTTTCCCTGCCGGATGAGATGGATGTCTTCTGGTTTGAAGTAGTTGGGGTCGACAGCAAGAGTAATTTGTTGAGGCACTTGCACAGGATCAGATTTGGATGGGGCCATGATTTTCATTGGTTTTCGAGCCATAATAAATATAACGATATTAACACAACAAAGGCTTTCAATGCAATGATTCTTTGAGGTTGTGAAAAGATGTGAAAAGATGCGCCTAGGGAATAGGGACTTTTGGTTTTATGCTGTCCTTCTCATCATAAATTTCACCGAATAATTCTTCCAAAACGTCTTCCATCGTGACAATCCCGATGTCTCGCTTGTGTTCATCTTGGACAATAAACATGTGCTGTTGATGGACTTGAAATTTTTCTAATAGCTCGTCCGCTTTTGTTGCGGCACTGACAAAAAGCGGAGCTGTCATATATTCGCCAATTTTGGCCTTATCATTATCCCGGGCGATTTCCCGTAATAAAACGCGGTGCTGAACGATTCCCACGATATCCAAAGGGTCCTTATCATAAACAGCGATCCGGCTATAACGCACATTAACGAGGGTGTCTTTAAGCTCTTCCAATGTCTTGTCCGCCGGGAGCGCGTAAATTTTATCAATCGGCTTCATGATTTGGGCGGCACGCAGATCGTTAAGCTTGAATATACGATTAATTAACACCTCCTCATCGATCTCAACCGTTCCCTCCGCACGTGCTAATTCTAGCATGATCTTAATCTCCTCTTCAGTGACTTTGGGCGTTGGAGATTTCATGGCCTTGGCGATCGGCTGTTCTAATTTAAGGATGGCGATCACAGCAGGGCGTAAAACAAAAACTAGCAAACGGACGAATGGCGCGAAGAACAGAGACAATCTCACCTTAAATCGTTCTCCAATTGTTTTCGGAATCACTTCCCCGAAAATGATGATCATCAACGTTACCACCATGGCCGATAAGCCTAACCAACGGTCTCCAAAAAGCTGTGAAACTTTTTCACCGATAAAAATAGACCCGGCAACATTCAGGGAATTATTAATAATGACAATAGAGGCAATCGTAATATGGATATCTTTCTTGACTTCTAATAGAGATTTAGAATTGCGACGTCCTTCATTCACGAGGGCACGGGCACGGCTAAAAGGCAAACTTAACAGGGCCGCTTCAATCATGGACATGAGCGCGGAACCACTTAAAATAGCACAAACTAAGACCACTAAAGAAAACATGATGACTCCTTAAATTTTTAGACCCTCCGCTGTCCGCCTAAGGCGGACAAAGCGCTGAGGGTGGATAGCCCCTCAAGCGGGGCTATCCATAAAAAAACCGCCTCATTATAACGTCTTTCAAGGCGGGTGGCAAGAAAGTTGAGAAATCCTTATTACAGATGAATAAACATCTCTTCTGTTTCTTGAACTTGTTCTTTGGCAATATGTTCGGCCGGTTTATATAACAAATACCCTTGGGCGGCATCAACGCCTAGTTCTTTGATCGCTAATAATTCTTCTTTTGTTTCGACCCCCTCAGCGATTGACACAATGTTGTTTTCACGGCAAAAGCCCACGATAAATTTGACAATGCTACGCTTAAAAAGATCCTCATGAATATCTTTAATAATATGCCGATCGATTTTAACGATATCCGGCTTGGTTTGAACGATCGATTCAAGGCTTGCGTATCCACCCCCCACATCATCGATGGCCAACTGCACCCCTAACTCTCGATAGCGTTTGAGATATTCATAAAAAGCCTTAAAATCGGTAATCGCTGAACGCTCCGTAATTTCTAAAACAATATTGCCGATGGGAAAAGACTCGGTCTCCAAAATAGACCGGATGGTTGAAAAATGCGCCCCTTCGATTAAATAAGGATTACAATTAAGAAACAACTTATACCCTGCACAGACATTGTTAATTTGTTGCATCACTTTTCGCCAACACAGCATTTCTAACTCCTCATAAAAGCCGTACTGAACGGCGGCCTTAAAAAGCATTTCGGGGCTGGCGAGCATGCTATTGGTTTGAGCCCGGCTCAGGGCTTCCATCCCCAACAGCTTGAAAGGCGTTAAACAAAAAATGGGTTGAAAGTGAGGGATAATCGCTTCCTCGTTAATGATTTTGCGCAACTCGCACACCGTTTTTTGTTCGTGTTGAGAAAACACATGCCCGTTGTGCAAGAAAACTCCTCGACGCATCACCGCTTCCATCCGCGCGATCAATTCTTCATATTCAACGGGTTTTGTCAGATAATCATCAGCGCCCAAATAAAGTCCTTCAATCACATCTTGCGAGAGCATGCGGGCGCTCAGCATGATGATCGGGATATGCGATGTTTTTTGATTTTGGCGCAGCTGACGGCAAACGTCAAACCCTTCTTGATCAGGAAGAACAATATCCAATAAAACCAAATCTGTTTGGGGAGTAATGCGAAGAAGCGCTTCTTGCCCGGAGGTGGCGACATCGACCCGATAGCCGCGTGTTTCTAACAACAGCCGCAGCATATTAACGATCGAGAGATCATCGTCCACTAGCAAAATGTGTTTGGGGGCATTTGCCTGTCTTATCATAAAATACCCTTAAAGGGCCACCTCTTCTAAATAAAGAATAAAGACGGAAATGCTTATAGTGCCTGTACTTAAAGTTTATAATATTATTCATTAATTTACTTCAACAGGTTACGTAAATCAGACATTTATCATTCTGAACTGTTTTAACATAACCCTCTAGTAAATAAATAGTTACAAAGAATTTACGTAAAGAAAAAATAACGCTTCCTTCGATCTTTATTTATTTGCGGGTATATTCGGCAAAACGGTAAGATAAGGAGTTTTCTTGAAATATTGGGGAAGATTGGGTGAGGTTGAATTGATGGGCAAACTCAGGGAAAAAAGTATCACAATCATAGATCTTCTCGATATGCGTGGCATAAATTTTTTGACATTGTGGGTACCCCAGGGCTATCGCAAATATTTGAGCGCCGCCGATAATGAAAACATCTCCCCTTATTCCACAAATGACCGGCGTTTCCAGCAGGGAAAATGCCTGTTCAAAGCCGGACGCCTCCAAAACATTCGACGGAAAATTTCCTTCAGGGCTTCTCGTCAACACAATATTAAGGCGCTTGGGAAGTGGACGAAATTTTTCAGGCAAGGAATCCCACGTCTTTCGTCCCATCATGACCACGTTCATCCGTGAATCCGATTGTTCTCCTACAGTGATATCGCGGAAATGGTTGAAATCCGCCGGCAGATGCCAAGGCAGCCCGCCATTTTTCCCAATCCCGTTTTTGGCATCCATGGCAACAATCATATGAAACGAAGGAATCATCATTATAACAAACTCAAAACACAAAACTCTAAATTCTAAATAAACACAAAACTCAAAACATAAAATCCAAAAATTTGAGTTTTGGATTTTTGATTGATTTTGGATTTAGGGTTTAGGATTTTGAGTTTTCTTTTCCTTATTAAACGGCGATAGGGAATTTAATAAATGGAGCGTGTTCGTAATTCAAAAGTTCGATATCATCAAATGTGATGTCCCAAAAAGGTTTGGGGGCGATCCGGAGCTGCGGCAACTGTTTGGGGCTCCGTTGCAATTGCTCTTTTAACCCATCGACGTGATTTAAATAAATGTGGGCATCGCCTAGCGTATGGACAAACACTCCGGGCTTGAGTTTACATTCCTGGGCCATCATCGTCATCAACAGAGCATAGCTGGCGATATTAAAAGGCACGCCCAAGGCAATGTCGGCTGACCGTTGATAAAGCTGACAATCGAGACGGCCGTTCATCACATAAAACTGAAAAAAAGCGTGGCACGGCGGCAACGCCATCCTGTCAATGTCCGCCACATTCCAGGCGCTGACGATGATCCGGCGGGAATCCGGCCGCTGTTTAATTGTATCAATTGCCGACTGGATTTGGTCGATCGATGTTTTGCGATAGGTTTGGGCAGCGTCATCCCAGATAAACTTCTCCCATTGACGCCACTGATATCCATAAATGGGGCCTAACTCACCGTTAGGATCGGCCCAAGCATTCCAAATCGGGGTGTGTTGAGCAAGATCGTCATGAATGTTTGTCGACCCCTTAAGGAACCATAACAATTCCCGGACAACAGCGGAGAAAAGAATCTTTTTTGTGGTCAGCAAAGGAAACCCCTGGCGAAGATCGCACTTGGATTGATAGCCGAAAACAGACAACGTCCCCGTCCCGGTCCTGTCTTCCTTGCGCTCGCCATGCGCTAACACATGCCTGACTAAATCAAGATATTGTTTCATTTATCCCTGCCACATCTTTTCGTGGTATTGCTTCATCATGCGATTGGTATTAAAAAAAGCCGCGCGTTGAACGCAATGGATCATTTTATCGATCCAGGCGCTTTGCGGGTTCAATGTTCCTTTAGCGTATGTCGCGTAATAAAGGCCGATCACGTCTTTGAGGGTATTATACAACGCGCTGGAATCTTCCTCCAACTTTAAATCTTTTTCACTGCCGATCTCGGCCCCCGTGTGGCGATAACCGAAAATCCAGCCGATATCATCCTTCTCGGCTTCCATCACCCATCCGTCCAGCGTGCTGAGTTGGACCACGCCGTTTAAGATGGCTTTCATCCCGCTCGTCCCGGAAGCTTCGAACGGCGGCAGGGGATTATTCAACCACACATCGACGGAATTCGTCAACAGTTTGCCGAAATACGTGTCGTAATTTTCCAAAATAAGGACTTTGATGATGGATTTATGCTCGTTCAACTGGTCGATGCGGTCTAAAATCTCGTCGATATGAGCCGAGCCGATATTGTCGTTGGGATGCGCTTTGCCAGACATGATAATTTGCAGGGGCCCTAACGTGGACGCTAATTTAAGGATCTCTTTAACATCATGGAAAATCAATGCCGGGCGTTTATAGCCGGCGATTCTCCGGGCCCAGCCGATTGTCAACACGTCTTCTTTTAATTTCCAATGATTAATGACCGACAACATGTGGCGTTTATTGACCTGATGGGCCTCGAAGATGTCCCGGCGGAAAGATTCATCGCCTTTCAACTGGACAATGTTGGCCAATTGTTCGGGGTCGCGCCGCCAATCGGCAAAAACATGGGGATAACGGTCAAACAGTTGCTGAAAACTTTCGGATAGCCACGTATGCAGATGGACACCATTGGTGATGGCATCCACCTTGGAGGCAAACGCAGGAAATTGTAAACGCGTAATCTCTCCGTGCTTCTGGGCCACGGCATTCACCTTAGCGCAATTGCTCAAGCACATGTACGTCAAATTAATTTGTGACGAGTCCGACTTTTCTTTACCCAAAATTTCTGCGGCCTGGACATAATCGCCCTTAAGGACACGGCGGAGATCCTGCACCTGAAAACGATCATGGCCGGCAGCGACGGGCGTGTGGCATGTATAAGCGAATTTCTTTCTTTCTTCCTCCATTTTGCTTTTATCGTTGAGGCGTAAATATTTCTCGACCAACGCGAAGGCGGCATGGCCCTCATTGAGATGAAAATAATCGATCCTGTAATTCAACGCATCGAGGGCCTTCATCCCTCCGATTCCTAAAATGGCCCGCTGAAAAATTTTCCACCACACGTCATCGCTGCGGTACAACTGATCTGTTAACCTCTTAAAATGTTCGCTGTTTTGCCCGACGTTAGAATCCAACAGAATAATGGGGCAGGCTTTTGTTTTATCATAACTATAAACGTAATATTTCCACAAACGTAACGCTAACGGCCCTTCTTTCGTTTCCACGGTCACAATGTTCTTTAAAGGGATCAGGCCCGGATAGGCATTAGGGTTCCATGTCAACTCTTCGGGGACTTGACCGTGCTTATACCAAAAATTTTGTTTGAAATACCCTTTGTTCCACAAAATCCCGATGCCTACCACAGGATATCCTAAGTCCGCTGAACTTTTCATGGCATCCCCGGCTAAAACGCCCAGGCCCCCTCCGTAAATGGGGATGTCCAGCATCTTATCGATGCGCACTTTAAACAAATAATCGCACAACCAATAATTGGAGAAAACATCGTGGGCGAAAAATTGATTATGAATGTCCATGGGGCCGCTCAATCGAAAACTATTGTAAATGCTGGGCGCAATGCCGAATTCCATGGAGAAATAAGCGATATTCCTGCGAGCCGGCAGAAGTAGTTCTTGTTCAATATCGAGGACGGGGCGCAGAGGAAAACCGAAAAACGTGTGAGGGTCAATCTCTTGATGATATTGGGTCGAGAAATGATCGATTTGGGCTGTAAAATCTTCGTATGTCATGAGGGCAAAAACAGGCTAAAATCTCAAATTGTTTTTTAGAGAATATCGTATTATAACAAAGGCTTAAGGGTTTACCTGAAATTTTTTATATTCTTTACTGGAAAACTTACGGAGTTTTTTATCGGGAGATTGGCTGATGATAAAAACAGCGTAGCCAGGGCCTAACGAATCGACAAACGCGAGGCCTTTTTCCGCCCCCAAAACACTGGGGGCTTTGGCCAGAGCGTCCCCCTCGATGCCTGTCGGAGCAATGAATGTAGCGCTGATGACATCTTCTTGCGGATAGCCTGTCAGGGGGTTTATAATGTGCGACCAACGCTTTCCTTGAATTTCCATAAATTTAGAATAATTCCCCGATGTCGTCACCGACGCGTCGCTTAAATGGACAACATCGACAATTTTTGCCAGGTCATGTGGATCGCGGATGCCCACTCGCCAATCTTGCCCCTGACAATTTTTCCCTCCGGCGTAAATATCCCCTCCGATATCAATAAAGAAATCCTTAATCCCCTGGGCGCGAAAAATCCGTGCCGCTTCATCGATTGCATATCCGGCGGCAATCCCTCCCAAATCCAGCCTCGTCGCCGGATGAAGAAGCTGCACATAAAAACCTCCTAAGAGCCGGATTTGATGGCCGCCCACCGCTTCTTGAACCTGATGGATTTCATCCTCCGAAGGAAGCTGATTTGCTGTTTGCGCTTTTTTCCATAACTGCATCAACGGCCAAACCGTGATGTCAAAGGCGCCGTTGGTTAAACGATTGAACCGCAAGGCTTGTTCGATGACATAATACGTATCTTGGCCGACAGCCACGGCTTGTGGATAGGCCTGATTGATCTTCGTCACGTCGCTTTTCTCATCAAAGACATTCATTTTCCAGGCGATCTCATCTAAGCGTGCCCAAACGTCTTTGTAAGCGGCTTCCCGTTCCTCCGCCGCTTGCCGGTTCTTACAAACGTCGATTGTTGCCGTCGTCCACATCAGCTCCCGCTGTTCACTATATTTATTCTTCTGTAAATCTAATCCTTGGTGGCACCCGGCTGTCCCGAGAGCAAAAACAACCATGCCAAGGCCTAAACAATGATTAAACGAAAAATGTTTTCCCATAAAACATTTGTCCCTGTGGTTTTCTGATAATTTTGTTGTATTTAAAAGATACCCTGTTGAGGGATCAAGGGTGACCGGTGAATTACGAATGCGCTGCTCTACCAACTCCGGAAAGCGGCCCGGCAAGGATCGCTTGTGTGCCGTCGGCAATTTAAGATCGATCGAATGTCCCTTGTTTCCCGCCGCTTTTGTGGAGCAGTTGAATCGCAGAGATGATCATGGTTTTATCCGCCCATTTCATCATGTCATAGATCGTCAATGCCGCCACCGACACGGCTGTCAATGCTTCCATTTCTACCCCTGTACGCCCCCAGCAAACGACTTGGGCGGTCGTCGTAATGGCTTGTCTTTGATGATCAAGGGCAAAACTAATATTGACTTTACTTAACTCCAAGGGATGGCACAAAGGAATGATCTGTGATGTGGCTTTGGCGGCCATGATCCCAGCCACTTTCGCTGTTTCTAAAACATCCCCTTTAGGTGAGCCGTCCTTTAAAAATTTCTGAAAAGCCGTTGAGCTCATTGTTAATGTACAAGACGCGACGGCCCGGCGTTGAGTGACGTTTTTTTGGCTGACGTCCACCATCCCCGCGCGGGATTGATCCTTTTTTTGATTTTTCATATGACCCTCTAAACGTTGATTCCCCTATTATAAGATAGAATCAACGCACATCCAGCAAGAAATCGAACAAAGTCATGCGGGTTAATCTTGAATTTGATTGAGAAGATTTTTTTGCCGGTTCTTCTTTTGTTGTGAACGATGCTTTTTCTTTTCCAATATTTTCTCTTTTGTCGCTTTCGACCGCCGGCGATGTTGACGGCGTTGCTTTGCGCGAGCGCAGTTCAAGGCCGCGACTTTTTGTCGTTGTTGTTCTTCAATCTTATCTAAAAGAATTTTCCTCGCCCACAACCGGTTCATCGCTTGAGTGCGGTGGCGCTGGCACTTAACCCCAATCCCTGTCGGGCCATGATAAAGGCACACACACGTCGCCACTTTATTGACATTTTGTCCTCCCGGACCAGTTGACCGCACGAAGCTTTCCTGAATGTCCTCTTCGCGGATTCCTAACTTAAGCATGCGGTCTTTTACACGATTCTCGGAATTTGACATGATGTCAGCTAAGCCTTTGATAAAGAAGTGCCGCCCACTTTTCCCCTTTTCTGATCTTAAGGCATTTTAAAGGGAATACCCGGCAATGCTCCCTAAACAACTGATAATGGTCGAGCGATATTCCGGAAACGGCCAAATACTTCCCCGGGGTCACCAATGATAAAATTTTAGGGAACATCTCCATCAGCTCTTGGGTGATTAAATTAGCGGCAACGAAGTCGAAGGATGCCCTTACATTAAATTTTTTGAAATCAACCGCTGTCACCTGCCCGGGCAAAAACCCGTTGGCGCGGATATTTTGCTTAGCGATCCTGATGACCGTTCGATTGAGGTCAATGGCTTTCAGCGTCTGTGCCCCGCATTTCAACGCGACGATGGAAAGAATCCCGCTCCCCGTCCCCAGATCAAAAAAACTTTGAAAGCGCCCCCGGCAACATTCGATCAACTGAGCCATCAATTGGGTGGTTTCATGCAATCCGCTCCCAAACGCCATCGTTGTTTCGATATAGATAGGCTGTTTCCCTTGCCCCGGCGGGCGATACCGGCCTTTTAGGTTCATCGGGACGACGTCAACACGCGGCGTCAACGAAAATGGTTTTAAGTCTTGGGCCCATTTGGTTTGCCAATCTTTCCGTCGTAACGTTTTGGAAACAATCGTTAAGTTGCGTAAATTAGCTTTTTTGATGCGGGCTTTGATACCCCTGGCTCGTTGAAAACTTTCACAATACACGGATAAATAACTGTGCGGCCATTCAATCCGCTCAACCATCTCTTGCTGGCCAATGCCCAGGCCTTTGAATAACATTTTTAAAATCTCTAAAGAGACCGTTTGGTCATGTCGCAAACGCAAGGAAATCTCGGTAATCTTAGAATAATCAGCCCGTGACATGGTTATTAGCGTATCGCTAAAATAAGGCTTCGTCAACGTTGTTAACGCTCATAAAACAAAGCCCCGTTAGAGAACGAGTCCTCTATCGGGGCTTTGGTTAAATCTTGAATTGTTGAACCTAAGCGGGTAAACGAACAACGTTACGGGCTTGCTCTCCTTTGCCGCTATTCACAATTTCAAAGCTGACCATGTCGCCTTCTTTAAGCGTTTTATACCCTTCTCCTTGAATCACTGAATAATGGACAAAAATTTCCTTGGGCCCTTGCCCGCCTTCCGGCACCAAAAAACCGTAACCCTTTTGGTTATTAAACCATTTGACTTTCCCACGGGCGAGGCGTTCTTTGCCTTTTTGCCCGATGGATTGAAACATCCTGCTGACATTGGTAAAGATTTGTTTAAGTTTGTTCATCACGGCTCCTTCTTCTCCCGTAAGAGGCTTGCCTCTAACGGGACTTCATAAAAAAACCGTTGGGAGAAAAACTCCTCAACGGCTGTTATCTTCCTTGCGATCGAAATCCTGTTGCGTCATCACTTATTAATATAATGAAGGATCAAGGAACTGTCAATAAGATTGTCGGAGTTATTTCTTTCCTTGATTCGCCACCGCCTGCATCGCCTTTTCAACGGCTTCACGATCACCTAAGTAATAATGCTTAATCGGCTTTAAATTTTGATCCAATTCGTAAACAAGGGGAATGCCCGTAGGAATATTTAAGCTAATAATCTCTTCGTTAGAAATTTTGTCCAAGTGCTTGACAAGCGCCCGCAAACTATTCCCGTGAGCGGCGATCAATACTTTTTTCCCCTTTTTAATTTCAGGGACAATCGCGCTCTCCCAATAAGGAACCACACGCTCCACAGTTGTCTTTAAGCTTTCGGTCAACGGAAGTTCTTGCTTCGTCAAATTGTTGTAGCGGGGATCTTTCCCGGGATAACGCGGATCATTCTCATCCAATGGCGGCGGACAAATATCGTAGCTGCGTCGCCAAATCAAGACTTGTTCTTCGCCATACTTTTGGGCGGTTTCGGATTTATTCAGCCCTTGCAATCTCCCATAATGCCGCTCATTAAGCCGCCACGATCCGGTGACCGGAATCCACATCAAATCCATTTCATCCATGACGAACCACAACGTCCGGATCGCCCTCTTTAAAACGGACGTAAACGCCAAATCAAAAACATACCCTTCTTTTTTTAAAAGTTGTCCCGCACTTTTAGCCTCCTCCGCGCCCTTGGGCGAAAGATCGACATCCATCCATCCCGTAAAACGGTTCTCTTTATTCCAAACACTTCTCCCATGGCGCAAAAGAACAACCTTGATCTTTCCCATCACTTCTCCCTGCCCCGCCCTGGCGGGGCTTATGATTCTAAATAAAATTATTTCGACGTTTTCTTAGAGGTGGAATTCCCTTTCTGCGGGGAGGGCCTGCGTTGTTTAGGCAGATGATACTCCATCCAGGCTTTGGAAAAGCGCTCCAACCAATCCTGGGTAGCTTTTTCAAAACCGATATCAAAACCCGCGCGTTCGCTTTCGATCCATAAATGCCGATGGATCTCTTCGACAACGCGCTTGTCTTTCAATAAATTTTTGGCCAAGTCTTCATTCATATAATTGGGTGATTTTAATTACCTGATTATAACATCTCCTGGTGGGCTGTCAAATAATCATGGGGCGGCCGTCTAATGTCCGCCATTGAGAATCATCGATCATTTCAGCACGTAAAGCCGGAGCGACTCCGGGAACAAGGGACACCAAGATAAAAACCGCTCTCTTCATCGTAAGTTTTTTCCCAGTTCAATCCTTAATGAATTCAGCGTAAGACGGATATCCATGAAAAATGTAAAAAGAGATAAAATTAAACACACAAAACTCAAGAGAAAAACAATTTGAATGATCGGATACAGGTTCACATGATATGTCATGTTCGCAAATAAAAACAAAACATTAAGGCTGACAAAAAAAATACTTAATGTAATTGATCCAATGGCCACTTGTAACAGCCGGCAACGCTTATAAAGAATACTGATCTGCTCGCGAAAATTTTGAGCATCGGCTTCAGAACCTTTTTTGATATCGGTATTTAAAAGACGGATCCGGTCGGTAGCCCGGGATAACCGATTAGTCATGGTCAATAAAAGTAATCCGAACCCGGAGATTAAAAAGCAGGGCGCGATGGAGACTTGCATCGTTTGGATGAATTGTTCGATTTCCATAGGTATCTTTTAAATTATAGCAAAATTCAACGACTTTTGACAAACAAAAAGGACAGTATCTGGTTACTAACACTGTCCTTTTGAAAAACAATTAAGCGATGGTAACTTCTGGAGCTAAATAAATGTCTTGGATAGCATTTAACAGCTTGATCCCGTCTTTCATCGGCCGTTGAAATGCTTTGCGCCCGGAAATTAATCCGCTTCCGCCGGCGCGCTTATTGATGACGGCCGTCTTGACCGCTTCTTCAAAATCGTTCTCGCCTGCCGCCCCGCCGGAATTAATCAATCCGATTTTCCCCATGTAGCAATTGGCGACCTGATAACGGCACAAATCGATGGGATGATCCGAGCTTAATTTTTCATAAACGAATTTGTGTGTCTTCCCGAAATTCAACGCCGTATACCCGCCGTTATTCTCAGGAAGTTTTTGTTTAATAATATCAGCTTCGATCGTGACGCCCAAGTGGTTCGCTTGACCTGTTAGGTCGGCAGAAACATGATAATCTTTTTCTTTGGTCTTAAACGCATTGTTACGCGTATAACACCAAAGAATTGTCAATAACCCTAATTGGTGAGCTGCGGCAAACGCTTGGGAAATCTCCTGGATTTGCCGTCCGGATTCTGCAGAACCAAAATAAATAGTAGCACCCACACCAACAGCACCCATCTCATAGGCTTGTTTGACATTGGCAAAAAGGATCTGATCATGCTTGTTAGGATAGGTCAGCAGCTCATTATGATTGATTTTGACCACAAAAGGAATTTTGTGGGCATATTGACGCGAAACTAATCCCAAAACGCCCAACGTGGAAGCCACAGCGTTGCATCCTCCCTCAATGGCTAATTTCACAATATTTGCAGGATCGAAATATTCAGGATTAGGAGCGAACGAAGCTCCGGCAGAATGCTCAATGCCCTGATCAACAGGCAAAATCGACATATAGCCTGTCCCTCGTAAGCGGCCGTGATGATACAACCAGCTTAACTTTTGAAGGACATTGTTATTTCTATCCGAATGGATAAAAATACGGTCCACAAAATCCGGCCCCGGGAGGGTCAAGCTCTCCTTAGGGATGGTTTTACATTTGTGTTCTAAAAGAGACTTGGCGTCTTTCCCTAATAAGTCAATCACTTTACTCATGGGTTCATTGCTCCTCTACTGATTTTAAAGTTAAACAAAATTATTTTAGACATATTTGGAACAAAAGCAAGAAAAATTTGGATCAATGAACCCTTAGGGGGGCAAGGAGCGCCAAAATCCTTAACAATTTCACGAAACCCCTTGCGTTGGAATCCCAACTTGATCTACGAAAAAAATGGCATCACACAATCATATCAACATATAATAAAAAATTAAAATTTTTGAAGCTGTTCCAATTCCCGATTGGCCGCTTCCATCAAGGGAGCAATCGTTTTTTCGGTAAAATCGAAATGGATATCTGCGGCGCGATAGAGTTCCGGCAGAGGGTGTGAACCGCCTAAGGCCAATGCTTTTTTAAAATTCGCCAAGGCCCCCGCCCCCTGCTGTTGGCTGTTGCGCCAAACCTGTAAAGCCCCCAACTGGGCAATGCCATACTCAATATAATAAAATGGATATTCAAAGATATGAAGTTGCCGATGCCAAAGGTACGCATGTTCCTCTTCTAATCCCTGCCAATCCAGCACATCACTGCCAAACCGCTGACGAATGTTGAGCCAGGCCTCCCGCCGTTGTTGACGGGTGTGTTGGGGATGTTCGTAAATCCATTGCTGAAAACAATCGATCGTGGCGACCCAGACCAAGATCATAATGACATCTTCCCAATGGGCCCATGATGAACGATGAACGTCGTCGTCATGATAAAAAACAGAAAGATACGGATCGGCTAATAGCTCCATGGCCATGGAAGCCACCTCATTAAATTCCATGGGCCCGTGACGGTATTGAACCAAGGCATTCCCGGCACAAGCCAATGCATGAAAAGCATGCCCACATTCATGCAACAGGGTACGCACATCGCCGTCGACGCCCACCGCATTCATAAAAATAAAAGGTTTGCGGGCCTCGTCCAATGTCGATTGATACCCTCCCGGGGCTTTGCCTTTGCGATTTTCTAAATCTAATAACCTCAAAGACGCCATTTCTTTAAATTGCTGGGCGAAGCCCTGATCCATTTGAGCAAATATTTTCTGGCATCCGGCAACCAGATCGTCGACGTTGTCAAAAGGTTTTAAAGGACCGCGGCCTTGCGGGTCGACAGCCGTGTCCCAAGGCTTTAATGTTGTTAATTTCATTTGCGCACGCCGGTATTGATTGACGTTACGCCACAGAGGAACAACCAACTCTTCCACCGAGGCATGATATCGATGACAATCCTCATGCGTATAGTCAAAACGGTGAAGCGAGCGGAATTTATATTCAATGTAATTGCGGCATTTGGCATTTTGGGCAATTTGACAGCGTAAGACGAGCATCTTGTCAAAAATATCTTCTAACTGATCCTTGTCGTTGAGACGGCGTCGGGCCATTTCCCGCCAAGCCTGCTCACGAAGATTCCGGTCAGGATTCTCCAAATACCGGCCCATCGCAGGAAGCGTTTGTTCTTTGCCTTCAAACTCAACGGTCATCGCGCCCATGATCGTTTGATATTCTTGAGACAAAAGCTCCACGTTCGTTTCAATCTCGACATTGGCTTCCACAAACAAATCCACATCGGCTTGAATCTTGCGCAAATAAATGGCATATTGGCGTTGGTCCAAAGGAAATTGTTGGGCCATGTTAAGGAACTTACGATTCAATTGATCCGTCCCCATTTTGATCCCCGGGACGACATCAGTGATAAAATCCTTATATGCTTGGGCGCGGGCCGAGTCATCCGTTTGGCACGTCATGCGGATATAAAGAATGGCTCCTGCCTGCTCCAATGCTGCTTCGAGCTCAGACCGGTCTAACATCCATTGTTCCAAATCAGAGGCTGAAGCCACCCGCCTCTCTTCCAGCTTGCGGTAGAGCGTCGTCACTTCTTTCTGATCTTCCAATTGGGCTAGGGCGGGAACGAAGCGTCGTTGTTGATAGGGAGCTAAATGGCCGAAGTTCATTTCTTGAGTTGTTGATTTATTCATTTATTTTTCCTTCGAGCCAATTATTAACTTGACAAAGTATGATATTTCAGTATACTTTTACATTCAAGTAGAAAATTAATTTTAAAATTGTTCCAGAGATCAATCGTTATGAAAGTTTGTGTCATTTGCGGAAAAGGCACCATCCCTGGCGTGAAATATAAAAGACGCGGGATGGCTAAGCGTAAAGGCGGGGCCGGTTCTAAGATCGTCGGCAAAACATTACGCCGCTTTAAACCCAATCTTCAAACCGTTAAGATCAATATGAATGGGTTTGTCCGACGTCGTTCCGTCTGCGCTACCTGCATTACCAACGGCAGAATCGTCAAAGCTTAAACCTCTCTCTTCGATATTTCGCTGGACACACCAAATGATACAACAATACTGTTTTATTATGTCGCCTGACAATATGTTCGCTCATCGAGCATATTGTACCATCGACCCCGTAGCAAGCTACGAGGAATTCTTTCGATTAAAGAAGCTGAAAAGAAGAATTGACTTGGTACAGCCTAAAGAACTCGCCAAAATTTGTGGAAACCCCACGGGTAAAACCCGTGGCACCTGTTTCCACATTTCGAGCTTCGCTCGACGCCCTTTGGGCGAAAAGCCATTCATCCACGGGTAAACCC
>JAGVNC010000005.1 GCA_020053475.1 Candidatus Omnitrophota bacterium
CCTGTTTCCACATTTCGAGCTTCGCTCGACGCCCTTTGGGCGAAAAGCCATTCATCCACGGGCAAGCCCGTGGTATTCTGCCCTTCGGGGTTAATAAAGAAACAAAGATCAATCCACTGATGATGGCTAATAAGAGGCTTCCTGCTGCCTGGGGCGACATGTTAAAAAGTTTAAATCCCGCAAAGAGATAAAGAATACCGGCCAGGATTCCTAACAATGCAATGATGAAAGGATAGAGCTGAAATCGATCGAGGCGTTGCGACTTAAAGTTTTGTATAAAATTTTCAAATTTTTTGAGCAATCCGTTAAATTCTGACTCGCTTTTGGTCGGTAAGATTCCCTTTTCGCTACGAAATTGTTTGAGGTCGGTCATTCTGGCTTGGAGAACTCTGTATGCATAGGGGTTGGTTGCTTTTTCAACGAGATACACCATGCCTCCATTTAAAATAAGAATTAAGCCAATAAAAAAGATATACCCCTCAAATAGGATAAGGATAAAATGTCTCTTTTGATTCATGTGTCCCTCGTTATGTTTTTTTATTCGTTTTCCGCACGGGCGTCGATTTCGCAGTCTTCGCCGATGAACGTGATTTCAACGACGATCGGCCGGCAGCATGTTTCGCAATCCGTCACCAGTTTGCAGCGTTTGCCTGCGGTGCGGTCCACGCTGATGTCATTGAGGCTGCCGCAATAAGGGCATAAAAATTGTTTGTCAAATGATAAAGGAGCCAATGCCATTCCTCTCCGATTTTTCGTTGGATTTAATATACATTATCCGAGAAGGAGTATTCGTGTCATAACTCGACGCGTCGCAATCTTAACGCATTCCCGATCACATTGACGGAGCTAAATGCCATTGCGGCTCCGGCGATGATCGGGCTTAAGAGAATCCCAAAGAATGGATAAAGAACCCCGGCGGCAATCGGTACGCCTAGCGCATTATAGATGAAAGCAAAAAAAAGGTTCTGGCGGATATTTTTCATCACAGCCCGGCTTAAACGCAAGGCTTTCACAATACCATTAAGATCTCCCTTCACAAGAGTAATGCCCGCGCTTTCGATGGCGACATCTGTCCCTGTTCCCATCGCAACGCCGACTTCAGCTTGGGCTAAAGCCGGAGCGTCGTTGATTCCATCCCCAGCCATCAAAACGATAGCTCCTTCACCCTTTAATTTTTTAATGATTTCCTGCTTATCCTGAGGTTTTAATTCTGCATAAACCTCATCAATTTTTAATTCTTTTGCAATCGCTTGAGCGGTTGATTTATTATCTCCCGTCAGCATGATGATTTTTAATCCCATATCATGCAAGCCCGCAATGGCTGCTGGGGTCGTCTCTTTGATAGGATCGGAAATCGCCATAATGCCAGCGATTCTATTCTCCATCGCAACCCACACCACCGTTTGGGCTTTGTTCGCAAGCTCTTGTGCTTTTTGCCTGAGGTCATCGGCAAGTTCGATGCCGGATTCTTTAAGAAAAATTTCTTTCCCTAATAATACTACTTTGCCACTTACTTTTCCCTTAATCCCCGCGCCTGTGACCGACTCAAACCCTTCAACGGCCGCAAGCGAGTACTTTTTATCTTTCGCATAATCGACGACGGCACGAGCCAACGGATGCTCACTGCTTTGCTCGAGCGATGCTGCCGATTCAATCAATAATTTTTCATCGATTCCCTGCGCCGTCAAGACCGTTGTTAATTTTGGTTTTCCTAAAGTTAATGTCCCGGTTTTGTCGGTTAAAACGTGGGTTATTCTTTCTGCCTTCTCCATCGCCTCGGCATTCTTAATTAAAATTCCCATTGAAGCGCCGCGCCCAACGCCAACCATAATCGACATTGGTGTTGCTAAACCCAATGCACACGGACAAGCGATAATCAAAACGGCAATGGCATTGACAATGGCATAAGCGAGCTTAGGATCCGGTCCCCAAGTCGCCCAAATCATAAATGTGATGACGGAAACCAAAACCACAATCGGAACAAAATACCCGGAAATCGTATCCGCCAATTTTTGGATAGGTGCTCGACTACGCTGAGCCTCAGCTACCATATGCACGATTTGCGATAGCAATGTTTCTGAACCAATCTTTTCCGTCTTCATCACAAACGAACCTGTCTGATTCACCGTCGCCCCAATAACTCGATCGCCAACGTTTTTTTCAATAGGAATCGGTTCGCCTGAAATCATCGATTCATCGACAACGCTTTTGCCTTCAATAATAATGCCATCGAGCGGAATTTTTTCTCCCGGACGGACACGCAACATATCTTCCTTTTGAACAGAATCAATGGCGACCTCTTCTTCAACGCCATTACGGACTCGATGTGCGTTCTTCGCTGCTAGCCCCAAAAGCGCTTTAATGGCCTGTCCAGTTTGACTTCGCGCTTTTGCCTCTAACAATTGTCCTAAAACAATTAAAACGGTAATGACGGCCGCCGCTTCAAAATAAAGATCGGCCTCCCCCATTTTCT
The DNA here is from genome assembly GCA_020053475.1 of Candidatus Omnitrophota bacterium. GTDB lineage: Bacteria > Omnitrophota > Gorgyraeia > Zapsychrales > Zapsychraceae > JAGVNC01. The sequence goes on from JAGVNC010000005.1 coordinate 2,474, forward strand.
TTAATGATTCCGGGAAAATCTGAGGGAATAAAGTTGCGATCGTACTGTAACTATAAGCTGCTCCGACGCCAAGGGCAATCAGCGTAAACATATTGAGACTTCTATTAATTAAAGAGTTCCAACCCTTGACAAAAAACATCCCTCCCGCCCATAAAACGACCGGTGTTGCTAAAATAAATTGTATAAAGGGAATAAAACGGTGAGGGATAAGCGATTGAACATTAATTGCTGGAATCATCTCGCCAAGGACTAACAAGACAAGAGGAACTGTAAGTCCAAGCCCTATCCAAAATTTTCGTGATAGAGAACGAATATTTTTTTGATCATCGCTGTCTTCACCTGCCGGATTTAACGGTTCCAAATGCATCCCGCACTTCGGGCAATCTCCGGGATGATCCTGACGAATTTCCGGATGCATGGGGCAGGTATAAACCGTTTTTTCACCCGCATTCGTTTTTACAGGCGGAATTTTTTCTGATTTTTGCTGAAGAAATTTTTTCTTGCAGTGTTCACTGCAGAAATAATGGACAGGGCCATTGTCTTTAAGGACAACGGCCCCGTCTTCCTTCACATCCATTCCGCAAATAGGGTCAATGGCCATGGGCTCTCCTATTTATTTTCCGGATGATGAATGGGATGCTCGTCAGCGGATGTTGATTCACCGGCTGCATTGCCTGAGGGCGGGTTTTCTTTCATATTATCCATCATGCCCTTCTTGCCCATCATCGGACACATTTTCTGCATATTGTCCATCATTTTTTGCATGCCTTCCATGTCGACGTTGAGTTCGATTTCTTTGACAAGATTTAGGTCCTTATCATATTTCGTAATTTTGTTAGCTGAGATGACAACAATGCCGCCATCCGAGGTTGCCACAACGGATCGTTCCATCATTTTCATCATTCCGTGCTTCCCCATCATCTTGCCATCCATCATGCCCTTCTCCATCACGTCGCCCTTCATCATCCCGCCACCCATCATGTCTTTGCCTTGATCCATTTGGGCTAAGGCCAATCCCGAGACGGTTAAAACTAAAATTGCCACGACTGTTAAGATGCCTTTTTTCATGTCACTTCCCTTTCGTTTTTACACATTCATGTTCATTGGTTTTGTTTTGTTGTCGAACCTGATAAAATGAAAATTATAAATACTGGCGATCATTGCTCCGGCCAACCATCCTAGGACAAAAATTTGTATCAATCCATAAGTCATTTCGAGCCCCGACATATTATGCCTTAAAATCGTTGTTACGTCCAGCCCGAGTCTATTACAATGCAAGATGAGCCTGAACAGAATCAGCTTCAAAAGCATGTTAGGAGATTCTGAGCAAGAGAGTCATACTTGGAGGCATGACTCTAA
>JAGVNC010000090.1 GCA_020053475.1 Candidatus Omnitrophota bacterium
TTATGTCCTATCTCGTCCTAGCCCGTAAATACCGTCCCCAACGCTTTGATGAAATGATCGGCCAGGAACACATTACCGACATTCTTAAAAAAGCCATCACATCCGAGCGGATTGCCCACGCCTATCTTTTTTGCGGGCCGCGCGGCATCGGCAAGACGTCGTGCGCCCGTATTTTGGCCAAAGCCCTGAATTGTGCCAAAGGCCCGACACTGACCCCCTGCGGGACATGCCCGGCGTGTAAAGAGATCGCCGCCGGAACCAGCTTTGACGTTTTAGAGATCGACGGCGCGTCCAACCGCGGCATTGAAGAGATCCGCACATTGCGTGAAAACGTCAAGTTCGCCCCCAGTTATGGCCGTTACAAAGTTTACATTGTCGATGAGGTGCACATGCTCACGACGGAAGCCTTTAACGCTCTTTTGAAAACATTGGAAGAGCCGCCGCCGCACGTCAAATTTATTTTTGCCACGACCGCGCCGCAAAAACTCCCATCCACCATTATTTCCCGTTGTCAAAAGTTTGATTTTAAACGGATTTCATTGACCACGATATCCAGCGCGTTAAAGGACATCGCGCGCCGCGAAAAATTTACGATCGATGAGGCTGCGTTTTTGGCCGTTGCCAAAGCGGCGGAAGGGAGCCTGCGTGACGCGTTAAGTATTTTGGACCAAGTGAGTGCGTTAAGTGCTAAGTCGGTCAAGGCCGATGATATCTACACCATGCTCGGCTTGGTCGAGACGGAATTGTTGTTTGAGATGAGCGGGGCCTTGGCGGCGAAAAATTGCACAGCGGCATTGGAATCCCTTGATAAAATTATTGAAAAAGGCAAAGATTTAAAGCAATTGACGCGCGACCTGGTTGAGCATTTCCGCAACTTAATGATCATTAAAATCGGGGGAAAAACGCTTAGTAAGCTCATCGATTATCCCGCCCATATCAAGGACCAATATCTGGCGCAAAGCGCAGGCTTCAGCCTAAAAGAAATTTTACAGGCCATTGAACTGTTGATCAATGCGCAGGAGATCGCCCGCATCACCGAATCGGCGCGCATGGCGCTCGAAGTGACATTTGCCCAGCTGACGTATCAGCCGGAGCCGCAACGCCGGGACGCGGCCCCCCTTAAAGCCGTGCCGCCATCGCCTCGGGCTGATCCAAGGGGCCCAGAAATTTTGGCGAAAGCGAGCGAAGCGAGTGAAGCGAGCGGAACGAGCGGATCCAGCGGATTGAAAAATGAAAAAGGGCAGTGGGATATTTCCGGACGGGAAAAGGAAGATGAAAAATCTCCGGCACCACCCGCCATCGATGAAGCCCCGGCGGCCGACGCTCCTGATGTTGTCGATTTTCACAAGATCAAAGCGGGGTGGGATGCCTTGACGCACGCGGTCAGCCGCTCCAAGATGTCCGTCGCCACCTTTTTGCAAGACGGCACGCCGTGTTATTTACAAGGCAATGACTTGACGATTTCCTTCGAGCCTTCGTGTAAATTTCAGAAAGAAACTCTCGAGAGCAAAGAAAATAAGGCGCTTGTTGAAAAAGTTTTTTCGGAAAAACTGAATGCAGCCATTTACGTCAAATATATTTTAGCCGATAACCACGCACCTAAGGAAGAAGACCCGATCATTAAATCCGCCTTGGACACGTTTAAGGGCAAAGTTGTGAATAGATGGCATAATGAATAGCCGCTCGTCTCTAGCCTCTTGTCGCTAGTCGATTCGAGAGACGAGAGACGAGAGACAAGCGACGAGCGACTTCCAAAATGGCATACCCCAAAATTATCGAACATTTGATCGAACGATTAAGCAAGCTCCCCGGCATCGGCCGCCGCAGCGCCGAGAGGATTGTCTTTTGGTTGTTGAATCATTCTAAAGAGGACGCGCAAGCCTTGGCTGAGGGGATCGTCAATCTTAAAGACGGGCTTATGTTTTGCCGGCTGTGCAATAATTTAAGCGAAACGGAAGTTTGCCTTGTTTGTTCCGAAACAGGCCGCGATGACAAAATTATTTGTGTTGTCGAAGACCCGAAAGATTTGTTGGCCATCGAGCGCACCGGAGCGTACCGGGGGCATTATCATGTGTTGTTAGGGACGATTAACCCCACCGAAGGCCGCGGGCCGCAGGACATCAAAATTCAGCATCTGCTGAACCGCCTGGCGAACGAAGATATCAAGGAAGTCGTCATCGCCACCGATCCTGACAATGAAGGAGAGATCACGGCGTTGTACCTGATGCAACAGCTCAAGCCGTTAGGAGTCAAGGTAAGCCGGATCGGTTTAGGCATCCCGATGGGAAGCTCGGTCGAATATTCCGATATCTCGACACTGGGCATGGCCATGAAGGCCCGACGCGAGATCAATGATTAAGTGCGTTTTCATGTGTTGACATTTTATTGTTTTTCGATATAATTTTGTGCAACTTCGAAATCTGTTCTTTAAAAGTAATTATTCCCCTGTAGCTCAGTTGGTAGAGCAAGTGGCTGTTCACGAGCGAAGCGAATATCATTCGTTTTGCTAGCGTGACAAGGGAACGGGGCAAAATGGGAAAAGACAAGCGCACCTACAAAGATCGTAGAGAGTACCTCATTAACGCCGTCCACGCTCGTAGAAAGAAAATACGAGCGATGGCTATTGAGTATAAAGGCGGTAAATGTGAGAGATGTAGTTACGATCGATGCAAGGATGCGTTGGAGTTTCACCATATTAATCCAATTCAAAAAGACTTTATATTTCCAGCAAGGGTTACACCCGAAGCTGGAATAAAGTCAAAGAAGAGTTGGATAAATGCATGATGTTGTGTGCTAATTGTCACCGCGAACTTCACGCTAAAAGTTAGCAGCTTTCGGTGGAAACATCGGAATGAAAAGTAGGCTAAGTCAGGGAAATCCATCGATGAGTGAAGGGCGACCGAAAGGGAGTCCTGAGCGCAGTCCCTTGAAATCGCTTTGCGATTTCGGGGATCGAATCCCGGGAATGCTTTGCATCCCTCGGGACGAAGGACAATCCTGAGCTAGCATTCGTTGTATCGTAAGGGGCGACCGAGGCCGTCTTAGACGGACGAGGGAGTCCTTAAGGAGCGAAGCGACGAAGGGCAAGTGCAGAGACTTTACACCTACCGCCTAAAATTGACGTGAGGTCAGTAAAGGTGAAGAGAAAGTCCGACTCTCCGAGTAATCGGAGTCAGATCGTAACCACTGGGTCCGAGGTTCGAGTCCTCGCGGGGGAGCCATTCACTCAACTCCAGCGAACTCTGGTTGGAGTGGTTAACAAGAAATAGCCCTTTATCGGTCGGTTGATCGAAAAGGGCTATTTTTATTTCTTCCGGAGTAAAGGTAATACTTTCAACAAAATAGGGGATAAGCTCCTTTATTTCCATTGGGGTACCCTTATCGTAAATTTGGCTGAACTTTGTCAAGGACTTGTGCATGACCTCTGCGTTGTAAATTTTTTGTTTTTTATCATCTATTTCAAACCCTATCCGGTGTATAGCATCTTCCAGCTGGGAACGCTGCTCTTCCAATGTGTTTAATCTTTCCCCAAGCGATTTATCTTTCAGTCCGTTATTAGCCATAATGTCCACAATATTGGACAGTTGGCTTTTAACACCCATGAGTTTGTTTTCATAGGATTTTTTAGTAGATACCATTTCTTCAAATTGGACATCCAACGATTCATTGGCTTTTGCCACGATTTGATCTAAGAATTCTTTATTGGCGGACAGAGATTTAATCTTTCCTAAAACAACCTGTTCTATCTTTGCCGCTGGAACGTACTTCATCTCACAGCCGTCTTTACCGCCATGCGCGTTTTTTGTGCATTGGTAGTAATAATGCCTTGATTTATTCTTTCCATGGGCATATTTGGTGGTCATAAATGAGCTGCACCAGCCACAATGCAACAACCCTTGTAAAATGAAAATGTGCTGTGTTATTTGTTTGGGATTTCTTCTAGTTGGGGCATGTTTTTCAAGTAAGTCGTTAACCTGCTTCCATAAACTTTTGGGGATAACTGCTTCATGTTGACCGGGGAATATTTTACCTTTATTGTAAACTTCTCCAAGAAACACATGGCTTTTTAATTTTTGGGTTACGGTTGTGGTGCTGAATTTCATGCCACCGCGTTGCCTACTGCTTCTTCTGGCGGTATATTCTTTTGTCCGGTATCCGTTTCGATTAAGCCATGTGGTTACCTGAAGGACTGAACCTAGTTCAAGATATTTTTCATACATCAATCGAACCAGTTTGGCTTCTTGTTTATTTGGTACAAGTTTTTTATCTATCAAATCATAGCCAAGAACCTGACCGCCATTCCAAAGGCCTTGTTCAGCGCGCCATGCCATTTTATCTTTTGTTCTTTTTGATGTTTGTTCCCGTTCCAATTCAGCAAAAACCAGAGTGATTTTTAGAGCGGCTTTTCCCATTGGGGTAGAGGTGTCAAAATTTTCATCAAGTGAAATAAATTCAACATTGTGTTTCTCAAAAATTTCGGTCATTTTATAAAAATCTAAAAGAGAGCGGCTGATGCGATCAATTTTGGTACAGATAACTGTGTTAATCTTTCCACCCTTAATGTCCGCAAAAAGACTTTGCAACTCAGGCCGTTCAATATTCTTGCCTGATTTGCCTTTTTCAGCATATATTTTTGTGATTTTCCACGAAGGGTCGGAGGTGGATTTGTAATTGAGAAAACTTTCCATTTGACTGATCTGCGTGTCAACGGAGCTGTCGCGTATACTGGCTTGCATTTCAGTTGAAACACGAGCGTATAAACCACAAAGTCTAGCCATATTTTATTTATCCTTTTCGCTTGATTATTTGATTAGATAGTATTACTATATCATTAATTGAAAAATTCATAATAAAAATTTGATTTTTTATTGTTGACCTTAAATTGCAATAAATGAGGGGGAAGGACATGATTGTAATGATGAAAAAGCTTATAACCCGATGTAATGATAAAAATTTTATGATATTAGGCTTTGAGCTATTTTTATTAACCCCGAAGGGCAGAATACCACGGGCTTGCCCGTGGATGAATGGCTTTTCGCCCAAAGGGCGTCGAGCGAAGCTCGAAATGTGGAA
>JAGVNC010000082.1 GCA_020053475.1 Candidatus Omnitrophota bacterium
ACACGAAAGAACTTTTTCAAGGGATCGAGAATCCTTTTGAAGCGACACGGTATCATTCTTTGGTGATTGACCCTAAGACGTTGCCTGCTTGTTTAGAGGTCACTGCCTGGACGGCCGATGACGAAATCATGGGGGTCCGGCATAAAGATCACCCCTTATGGGGCGTGCAATTCCATCCCGAATCCATTCTGACCAAAGCCGGGAAAAATATTCTAAGAAATTTCATGAACCTTTAATCTTGAGACGATGCGCGACTTTATTGACAAAATCGACAAAAAACAAAATCTTCGTCAGGAGGAAATCGCCCAAGTGATGCATATGATCATGGAAGGCGAAGCTACTCAAGACGAGATGGCGGATTTTTTGCTTTCGCTGCGTGCCAAAGGCCCTACGGTTGAGGAAATTACCGGCGCTGCGACCATCATGCGCAAATTTGTCGTCCCGGTTTTAACGAAGCACAAAAGTGTGTTAGATACATGTGGGACTGGTGGGGACAAGAAAAATACGTTTAATATCTCAACGACGGTCGCCTTGGTCGTGGCTGGAGCTGGGGTCATCGTGGCTAAGCATGGCAATCGCTCCATTTCGAGCAAGTGCGGGAGCGCCTGTGTATTGGAAGCATTAGGTGTTTATCTTGATTTATCTAAGGAGCAATTGGGAGAATGTTTGGATGAAGTGGGGATTGCTTTTCTTTTTGCGCAGAAATTGCATCCGGCGATGAAAAATGTGGCATCGGTTCGGAAACAATTGGGGGTTGAAACGATTTTTAATGTTTTAGGGCCTTTAACGAATCCGGCTGCCGCGACACACCAGATGGTCGGCGTGTATCATCGCGATTTGGTCGAGCCAATTGCGCATGTGCTGAAAAATTTGGGGCTGCGCCACGCTGTGGTTGTGCATGGGGCTGATGGGTTAGATGAAATCACAACGACGGCAGAAACATTTATTAGCGAATTCAACGGCCGGGAGATCCTGTCCTATACCATTGATCCGCAGGAAGTGGGAATTCCTTTGGCAAAACCATCGGAGTTGGAGGGCGGCGACATTGCCCGGAATGTCAAAATTGTCGAAGCCATTTTGAATGGGCAAAAAGGGCCGCAGCGCGACATTGTGCTTCTTAACGCGGCGTATGCGTTATACACGGCAGAGAAAACAAAAGATATTTCCCAAGCCCTTAAGCTTGCCCGGCAATCTCTTGATTCAGGGAAGGCAAAGAGTAAATTGGAAGAACTCAAGCGATTCACCAATCAATTTTGCTAAAAGGAAGGATTCGTGACCAAAGGATCGGATTTCTTAAATACCATTGTTGACCATAAAAAAAAGCTCTTGGCGGAGAAAAAGACTTTCTTGAATTCCATTAAGGCTCAATTATCCAAAGAGAAATACACGCGTTACCGATTATTTAAAAACAAGATTTTTCAACCCGGGCCAATCAAGTTGATCGCCGAAATCAAGAAAGCTTCGCCCTCACAGGGGATGTTGCGGGAAAATTTTGATGTCATGGCGATCGCAAAGACGTACGTCGAGCACGAGGCTGCTGCGATTTCGGTATTGACGGAAGAAAAATTCTTCTTGGGAAAGCCTGAGGATGTAAAAAAAATCAGCGACAATTTCAATGTTCCGGTATTGACCAAAGATTTTATCATTGATGAAAATCAACTGTATGAGGCCAGGGCGAATGGGGCCAGCGCAATTTTGCTCATTGTTTCCATTCTTGATGATCAAACGTTAAAAAGTTTATTCGATGTGGCCAGCCGTTTAGATTTGGACTGTTTGGTCGAAGTTCACGATGAAAATGAATTGAAGCGAGCGTTAGCCATCGGGAGCGACATTATTGGGATTAATAATCGTAATCTCCATACATTCGATGTGGATATTCAAACGGCGGCACGATTGATTCCCCGAATTCCGTTTGGAAAAGTGATTGTGGTTGAAAGCGGGATCCAATCGCATCAAGAAGTGAAGAAATTTCAACAGTTAGGGGCACATGCTGTGTTGATTGGGGAAACATTGATGCGGGCGCAAGATATTGGGAAGAAAATCGAAGAAATCATGAAAGGAGATTGTAGTTCGTAGTTGGTCCCGTGGAAGGCAAGCCTTCCCGGGATGGTTCGTAGTATTTTTCTACGAACTCCGAACTCTGGATTACAAACAAATATGGTTAAAGTGAAAATTTGCGGAATCACGAATAAAGAAGATGCCCTCAAGGCTGCGTATTACGGGGCTTGGGCCGTAGGATTTGTTTTTCACCAAAAGAGCCCGCGTTATATTTCGCCCAGCCGCGCCCGTAAAATCATTGAAGAGCTTCCGCCGTTTGTGACGCCGGTAGGGGTTTTTGTGAATCAAAATGAGCGCGCGGTCAGGGATGTATGCCGCTTTGCCCGTATCAGTACGATTCAATTGCACGGCGATGAAACGCCTCTCTACTGCACTCGTTTTAGGGATTATAAAGTGATTAAAGCGTTTCGCGTAAAAGATGATTTTAATTTTGCGCAAGTGAATCAATACCGCGTCCATGTGTATCTTTTTGATACCTATTCTTCCCAAGAATATGGCGGGACAGGGGAAACGTTCAATTGGGAGATTCTTAAAACCCAGAGTTTTGAAAAACCTTTTATTCTTTCCGGGGGACTTAATCCGCAAAATATCCAACAGGCGTTAGGCACATTGAATCCCTATGCCGTGGATGTTTCCAGTGGTGTCGAAAAATCTCCGGGGATCAAAAATCCCCGTCTGGTTAAGACATTTTTTGACGTCATTTCTTTCAATCCCGCCACGGATGCAAGGTAGCGTTTTCCCTAAAGTCATTTTCAAATTTTTTGTAAGCTATCTGTTCGCAATGCCTTATGGGCTTGCCATCCTTTCGATTGGTGTTATACTTCAACTAAGCCGATAAAGGTAAACCCGGGGAAACTCGGGGACACAAAGCCAACAGACCTAAATTGTCTACGACCAAGAGGCCCGGCAGATACCCTCACGGGAGGCGGGGCAGACCAATTCAAGGATCAAAGCGTCAAGGGGCAATATGGTGGCTGGGTTGCCGAAGTGCGGTGAGAGAAATACTCATCTTTATCGGCTTTTCTTTTCATCCGAAAAGCCACTCCCAAATGATCTCTTACAATCGCGTAAGAGATTTTTTATTTATATTCATTTTCCTATCTTTTTCATGATGCTATAATATCCAACCATATACTTATTTTCTTTAAATACTAGAAGTAGCAAGTACTCTCCCATTTTTATCTGGGATAAAGCCTGCCTGCACCGTCCCTGCCGGGACGGCACGGGGCCGGCAGGCAGGGAGAAATGGGATGATAGAAAAACTCGTTCGGATTTATGCCAAATACGATGTGGCGAAGATTGCCCCTCATTTGTTGATTTACGGCGATTTGTCCGGGGCATGCGGTCATTGCCAGGCCACGGATATTAAGTTGGATACAAAAGATTGTCCTCAATGCGGCAACGCATTTCGTTATGTCGCGTTTCGTAATGTCAAATCCCATATCCCTAAGATTTATAAATTAATCAAGGAGCGACCGGAGGTCATTATCGTCGATTTTGACGATTTTAAGCGTGAAACCGGAGCCGCCAAAGCGCAGGAATTCTTTAAATCATAACCTTTCAATGATATCCTGATGATTAATGACAAGCGTTTAATCAAACTGCTGCAAAGGATTGTTTCTTGCAATTCTGAAAATCCTCCCGGGAACGAGCTGGCTTTAGCCAAATTGATCGAGAATGACATGCACTCGTTAAAAGTTGATGTAAAATTGTATACCTATGCCAAGGGCCGTCCCAATATTGTCGCCACACTCAAAGGGGGCGCGCCACGGGCGCAGGCGGCCCGGGAAGCGATTTTGATTACGCCACATTTTGATACCGTCCCGATCGGCAACGGATGGAAATACAATCCGTTAGGAGGACAGATCGTTGGTGGGAAACTTTACGGACGGGGAGCCACTGATGACAAAGGGAATTTGGCCAGCTGCATGGAGGTGATGCGCAGTTTGGTCGAAGACAAAGTGAAATTGCGCAAAGACGTGATGATGGCGGCAACCGTTGATGAGGAAACCGGGAGTCATGCCGGCATCATTCCTCTGTTGGATAAAAAAGTGTTGAAGCCGCGTTTGGCGTTAGTCATGGATTCGGATAATTTTGATACCATCATCGCTCAAAAGGGATTGATTCATTCCCGTATCCAAATTTTCGGCAAGAAGGCGCACGGCGCGTACAACTGGCGGGGGATTAACGCCATTGAAATCGCTGCGACGGTGATCGGCGATTTAAAAAAAATCAAGTTCGCCTATAAAAAGCATCCTTTGTTACATGCCCCGACGATGAACATTGGTGTCATCCGGGGAGGAGACAAGGTCAATATGGTCAGTGACTTTTGTGAATTTGCTCTCGATACCCGTTATCTCCCGGGGATGAGCCCGCACAGCGTGCTTAATCAAATCCGTTCCATTGTTGCCAAGCATGCGAAGAAATTTAAGATTGTTATTGATGATTGGCAGCTTCCCTATGAAATTGATCGTCATAATAAGTTTGTTAAGCTTTATGCGGATACGGCCAAAAGAATGGGGCGTCAGGCGCATTTGAAAGGCAGCGAAGGAGCAACCGTCATTACATTTTTTAAGAAACATGGGATTCCTGCGTTTGCCACTGGTTACGGATCATCGGGAACGGCACACACAACCGACGAATATATTGATGTCAAACCCTTGTGCCAGGGCACACGGCTGTTGGAACGGTATATTAAGGAGTATGATCGATTATGAGGCCGAGGCAGGAAAATGATCGTTGGCCTCTCCACCCAGCGCGCCCGCCCCGGCAAGCCGAAGCGGCGGGCCGGGGGATCCTCCTACTCGCTATTTTCCTGTTTTTATTGAGTGTCTTTTTGTTTTTGGCCAAAGGCAGCTACGCTGCGCCCAACGCTTTAACGCTTGACGCGTTGCAAGGCGAGACAATGACTTACGATATTAAAAAAATTGCGATCAAGGCAGGTCAGGCCTCGTTGCAGTTTCAGGGGACGATGAAGATTGATGATCAGGACGTGATTTTAATTGTATTCACTGCTAACGCCCTTAATTTTTATGATCAAGAAAAGATTTATCTTAATCAAGAGACTTTTTTCCCTGTCATGGTGCAGCGAGATTTAAATATCTGGGGGAAGAAGGAAAAAATTATCGAGCGCTACGATACGAAAACCGGCCGCCTCCAGATTGTCAAGCAGGCCGAGGGTAAAACGACGAAGCATGTGATTGAAGGAAAAGAATCGTTGGACAATTTATACGGTTTTATTTATCGTTATCGTTTCCAGGGAAGATTCAAGCCGGGAGAAACTCTAGTCATGCGGCTTCCGACACAAAATGTCAGTCTGAAAGTTGTTGGGGACAAACCCTTGGATGTTGGCGGGAAAATTGTGGACTGTTTATATATGGAAAGTGACCCACCTAAGTACCGCGTCTGGTTTGACAAGGAAGATAAAAAAGTTCCTTTGCGGATTGACGGTGCTGTGGGCTTCGGGAAGACCGCGATGATCATGCGCGAATATAAAAAAGGGGCGAAATCGTTTTAGGAAGCCCCTTTATATGTTATAATTTGTTATAATTTTAACGGTATATCGTTTAATCTCAATGAAGAGGGAGAACCTATGACATTCTTATGGATTTTGTTAGTTGTTGTTGTTTTTATCGTTTTGTGGGCGGTTTCCGTTTACAACAATTTGGTGAAACTGCGTGAAAATGTCAAAACCGGCTGGTCGCAGATTGATGTGCAGCTCAAACGCCGCCACGATTTAATTCCTAATCTTGTCGAAATCGCCAAGGGATACATGGGCCATGAGCGCCAAACGTTGGAGAATGTGATTCGCGCCCGTCAACAAGCCGTTGATGCGAGCACATTAAAGGATAAGCAAGCGGCGGAGAATTTTTTAACAGGAACCCTGCGCAGCTTGTTTGCCGTCTCCGAGAATTATCCTAATCTTAAGGCTGATCGTCAAATGATGCAACTTCACGAAGAGTTGACGTCGACCGAGAATAAAATTTCATTTGCTCGCCAATATTATAACGATGAAGTCAACCGATTAAATACCGCTGTTCAGACATTCCCTGACGCCCTTGTGGCCAATACATTTAATTTCGGGAAGCGCGAATTTTTTGAAATTGAAAATCCCGCCGAAAAAGAAGTCCCTCAGGTAAAATTTTAAGGACTGGGATCCACTCCCATGCCATATTCGTTTACGAAAATTGAAGAAGACAAAACGAAAACAATCGGTTTTGTCTTCTTTTTTTTGATTGGGTTTTATTTTCTGGCCTTTTGGTTCATCGCCGTTTGCCTCATGAATTATTATCATTATCAAATGGCGATGGAATCTACGGGATATGCCGATACTTATCGGGCAACAAATTTTCACTTCTCTTTTTCTTTGGGGCTTATCCCAACGATTGGATTATTGTTGACCGCTCTTGTCGTTGGTGCCGCCCATTGGCTTTTCACCGCACATAACATTATCAACAAAATCCTGCGTGTCCTTGGGGCCGAGCCGATCAATCCAACCGACCGCTATCATCAGGTATTCCAAAACATCATTAATGAAGTTTCCGTGGCAACCGGCGGAACAAAAATGCGCGGCGTTGTAATCCCAACAATGGCGATGAATGCCTTTGCGTTGGCTGATTTTCAAGGCGATGCCGTGATCGGCGTGACCGAAGGGATGCTGGCACGATTGAACCGGGCGCAATTGGAAGCTGTCGTTGGCCATGAGGCGGCCCACATTGTGAGCGGGGATTGTTTGACAACGACGATCACCAGTTCAGTGTTCGAGCTTTACGGTGGGCTATTACGCGGAGTAGAATTTATGTTACGCGGGGATGGCCGACGGTCCTATTCTTATTCTCGGGGGAGAGATCAAGGGGCGGGTGTCATCATGGTGGGCCTCATTTTAGTTTATGTCCTACTTTTCACGACACGATTATTGAGCCGAATGCTTCATTTATTCATTTCCCGAGAGCGCGAACACCGGGCGGATGCCATTGCGGTGCGTCTGACCCGCGATCCGTTGAGTTTGGCGCAAGCCCTTTACGGCATCGCGTATCATTGGCGAGGGTCCGGATTACCGGCCCAGGAACTTTCTGCTATTTTTATTAACCCCGAAGGGCAGAATACCACGGGCTTGCCCGTGGATGAATGGCTTTTCGCCCAAAGGGCGTCGAGCGAAGCTCGAAATGTGGAA
>JAGVNC010000104.1 GCA_020053475.1 Candidatus Omnitrophota bacterium
AATAGCAAACTTATCAAGTCGATTCGTCAGAAAATTCAGAACTTTTTACCTGTCCACTTTTAATTCGTAAAGTGTCCACTTTTAAAAAGTTGGTAACAGATTTTCGAGGGTTTTCAGGAAAACGCTTTCTTGGCCTTCAAAAGATATCTCTTGTAGGCCCCCCGAATCCCGTGCTATATTCTTACTAGTAAGATAATCATACAATTACAAATATATATAAGGAGGCGATGATTCATGATTAATTTCTCAACAACCAAAATGACATCAAAAGGTCAAGTAGTTATTCCGGAGGAAACGAGAAGAAGGCTTGGCATGAGACCAGGAACACAGTTTATGATCGTAGAAAGCACCGATGCCCTTATCTTTAAAGTAATCCAACCTCCCGCCATGGAAGATTTCGACAAACTTTTAACTGAAACAAGACGCCAGGCACGTAAAGCCGGCATGAAGAAAACTAACATTAGGGAAGCCATTAAATCGGTTAGAGTAGAAAATAAAAAGCAGTGAGAATTATTTTAGACACCAATGTCTTGGTTTCAGGGCTATTTTTTACAGGGACCCCTCTTAAAATCTTAAAAGGGATAAGGCGGGGTCAATATAGAACTGTTGTCTCCCCAGAGATTGTTGATGAATATCAAAAGACCATCAATAAACTTGCCCGCCATTTCCCAAATGTTGTTAATGCTAACGCTCAGTTAGAATTAATTGTCTTATCTTCGGACATATGTCAACCTAAAAAGTTGATAGAACCTGTATGCGATGATCCTGATGATGATAAATTTATCGCCTGTGCCATTGCCGGTAAAACAAAAATTATTGTCAGTGGAGATAAACACCTGCTAAGTATTTCAGGTTATGGAGGCATTGAAGTTTTAAGACCCCGCGAATTTCTAGAGAGGTATATTCAGAAGAATTAAGCGTGTGGCCTTCTGACGAATTTGCCTTTCATTCTCGCCGCATCCTGGTGCCCAGCTTTTAAGCTTCTCGTCAATTTTTCGTTGGATTCGAACTCAATAGAAATATATCGTATTCTTTTGTATTCGTCAAGGATATGCTGGATTTAGGGGGATAATCGGAATTCCGCTCGCTCGCCTAATTTTAATTTGATCCGTTCGGCCTGGCCGGCGTTGAGCTCCAGCACATACAGGGCTTTTTGGGAAGGGGCGTAACTGGGGCAGGGATCTTGTTCGCAAGGCGGGACGTTTTGTTCAATATGGGCCACACGCTGGGCGTAATCAAACCAAATCATGTCTAAAGGGATCAACGTATCTTTCATCCAAAAGGCATGATAATGGCTGATGGGAAAGATAAAGAGCATGCCGGCATTGGCATCAAGGGAGCGTCGGTCTTGAAGGCCGCGTTCCCGGTCCTTTTCGTCGACAACGACTTCCACGTTAAAACACTTTTGGGGAAAACAAACTTGGTTTTGGGAGGGCTGATTGCAGCCGGAAAACAAAATTGCTAAGAAAATGTAAATCATCATTGATAAAAACCCTAAACTCTAAATCCAAAACTCTAAATAAACCCAAAACCTAAAATCCAAAATTCCAAACGTTTGAGTTTTATATTTTGTATTTTGTGTTTATTTAGGATTTAGAGTTTTGTATTTTGAGTTTGCTTGAATTACTCCGCCAAATTCAAATAATCTTTAAATTCCAATTTCCCGGTGATTTCCTGATTGACGACAGCGACCCGCTTGACAAGGTAAGGATGGGTCCGCCAATAACTAAATTGCCGGATGGGGGCCTTCTCCTGCTCTTCTCTTAATTTCTTGAGAAGCCCGACCATCCCTTGAGGATTAAAGCCGGCCAATTTCATGTATTTGACGCCCAATTGGTCCGCTTGAAATTCATCTTGCTGGGAATATTCGGTGAAAATCGAGGCCAGGGCCAAATTCGTCGCCCCCAGCGCCTTGCCGCTTCCCGTCGAGGCCGCGGCCACTTGCAAGAGCAAGGCCCCGTAAGCCGCCTGCAGCTTTTTCATCGCATGCTTGGCGGTGATATGGCCGACTTCGTGGGCAATGACGCCGGCCAGTTCATCGTCATTGTCGATTTTATCAATCAGCCCTTTAAAAATGTAAATGTATCCGCCGGGCAAACTCACGGCATTCATCGATTCATCATCCAAGACTTTAATAAAATACACAACGTCCCGGCGGTCGCACACCGCCACAATCTTGCCCAGGATGAGTTGGACGCGGTCATTGACATCCACGTCGTCAACGACTTTGTACTGGCTCTCAACCTGTTGAGCGACGGAATCCCCGATCTTCACTTCCTTGTCTGTTCCGTAGAGAAGCGATTCTTGCTGGCGGGTGGCGAGATTGTATTCCGTAGAACAGCCGGCAAAGGAAATGACTAGAAAAAATAAAAACAAATTCGAATTTCGTGCTTTCATAACGCAGATACTCCAAATTTCTTAAGCATTTGATGCAGCTTGGCCATCGGCAACCCAATCACATTCGAATAACAGCCTTCGATGCGGTGGATGAAAATGCTTCCCCACCCTTCGATGTCAAACCCTCCCGCCTTATCAAACGGATTGACTTTCTTATGGTAGCGATCCATTTCTTGATTGGTCAACGGCGACATAAATACGCGCGTTTTTTCGTAGTCGACCAGCATCTTGCCCGTGGCCGCGTCAATCACTGCCAGCCCCGTATACACCCAGCGGGGTTTGATAAAAAGGGCCCGTAACGTTTGCTTGGCTTCGTTCAATGTGCGCGGTTTTCCTAAAATTTTCTTGCCGCCGAGATAAATAATGGTGTCGGACCCGATCACAATCCCTTTCCTCACGCGGGCCGCCACGTCTTGGGCTTTGCGGTACGCATTTTGTTTAACCAAATTGGCAGCCGTTGAGGTGATCTTCTCCACTTCCGGCACATGGCTAGGGCAGACGATAAAATTAAATCCCAAGAGGGCAAGGAGTTTCTTACGTTGAGGCGAGTTGGAAGCGAGGATGATTTTTTTCATAAAATCCAAAATCTAAACAAATCCAAAATCCTAAACTCAAAACTCTAAATAAATTCCAAACTCAAAACCCAAAGGCTAAAACAATTTCGTGTTTTGAATTTTTTGTTTTGGATTTTGAGTTTATTTTGGATTTAGGGTTTTGTGTTTAGGGTTTTTAAAATGCTACGGTTTGTGTATTTCTGAAATGTTAAATATCGACTGAAGCTCACAACCCCGGACTTTTAGCGCTTCTTTGGCGCCTTCGTTACGGTCGACCAAGCAAATGGCTTTGAGCGGCTTAATCCCCATTTTTTGTAAAACATCCAATGATTCCAAAAACGCTTTGCCGGTCGTCGCGACATCGTCAATGATCACGACCCGGCTTCTCGGTGTTAACAGCGGCCCTTCGATCTGCTGCTGTTTGCCGTGCGGCTTGGGGGCTTTGCGGATGATAAATGTATTGACCGGGCGGCCCGCCTGATGACTTAACACGCCAATGGCCCCGACCAACGGGTCTGCCCCGAGCGTGGGGCCCCCGACAGCATCAACGCGGTCGTTTTTGATCATCTCTAAAATGATTGTCGCGCACAACGTCACGCCAGCCGGATTTAATGTCACCCGTCGGGCGTCAACATAAAAATCGCTCTCTTTGCCCGAGGAGAGGATGATTGTCTCCCGGACATAAGCGTCGCGTTTGATGAAGGCTAAAAGTTGTTCTTTGTCTGTTGGCATTTATAAAGGTTAGAAGGTGTAGGGTTTAGAAGCGGGTATGGTTTGGGGTCTTTAGTTTTAGGTGAAAACTTTTTCCAATGACCAACTCCCTAAAACCATACTCGCCTCCAAACCCTAAACCTTACAACTTTTCATTCAAACGACAAACTAACCACGAGATATGGCTTATAACTGCTCCCCATTATACAATCGGACGCCACTCCACGCAACCCTTGATTTTCCCGATTATTATGCTACGATAACGCTTGTGTTTCGGGATCTCACTTACGCCTTGCTGGATCTCGTTTATCCCCCGCAATGTCTCGTCTGCCGCGCCAAATTACTCTCACGACCCTCCGCGCCCGGACTCTGCCCTTCGCTTCGCCCTTCGCTTCCCTCAGGACTCCGCTCAGGACTTCCTTTCGGTCGCCCTTCTTCTCGCTCAGGACTTCCTTTCAGTCGCCCTTCTTTTCGCTCAGGACTTTGCCTATTTTGCCTGGAGCGCATTCATTATAATACGCCTCCGTTTTGCCTAAAGTGTTCGCGCCCGTTGGCCCATCTCAACCCCTACGCCCATTGCAGCGATTGTTTAACAAAGGAACCGGCCTTTGATTTTGCCTGGTGCGCGTGCCTGTACGACGACCCTCTCAAATCCCTGATCCACCAATTCAAATATAATCAGGGCACGTTTTTACGGCATTTATTCCATCACGTCATCATCTCCTTCATCAAGACTTATCACCTGGACACCCAACAGTTTGATTTCATTGTCCCCATTCCTCTGCATCCCACCCGTTACCGCGAGCGAGGATATAATCAGGCCGAACTATTGGCCGGGGCATTGGCCCGGACATTGACCATCCCTCTTAAACGTTGCTTGATCCGCTGGCGGTACACGCCAAGCCAGGCTTTGCTCGCCCAAAAAGAACGCTGGACAAACATTTCCGGGGCTTTTAAAATAAACGGTCATAACAACATCCGAGGCAAGGCCATTTTATTGGTCGATGATTTATTAACCACGGGAGCGACGGTCAACGAAGCCGCAAGCACCTTAAAAGAAGCCGGAGCTCGAAGAGTGGGTGTCTTAACGCTAGCCATTACACCTCTACGATCAACGCGTGAATAAAAATGACAAATGACAAACGCAAAATATCCAATTTAACATTTAACGTTGGATATTTGATATTTGACATTTCAATCCTATGAAAATCCTAAGATCCTACGTTTTAACCGAATGCATTGTTCCCTTCATTTTGTCCTTGATTGTCCTGACATGCGTCTTTCTGTTGGGCAATCTCATTAATTTAGCGAACCTCGTCATCAATAAAGGTGTCAGCCTCACGACCATTGGAAAGGCCTTTGTGCTCTACATCCCTGTCTTGGTGGGATACACATTGCCGATCGCGTGCCTGATCGGGGTCATTTTAGCGTTTAGCCGGATGTCCAGCGACAACGAAATCTTGGCGATGCGGGCGAGCGGCATTCATCTCTCCCGGTTACTGTTCCCTCTGATGATTGTGGGCCTCATAATAAGCCTTTTTTCATTTGTCCTTAACGACAGGATCATTCCTTACGCCCATCATGAACAGCGGAAAATCATTAAGTCATTAGGGACAAGTAACCCCACCGCGCTGTTGGAACCGGGGATGTTCATTAATTCGTTTGATAAGTTCATCCTCTTTATCCACAAAATCGACGGCAATAAAATGTATAACGTCACGATTTATCAACCGCAAGAAAATAAGCCGACGCGCACCATCATCGCCAAAAAGGGAGAGTTCGCGCCCATCCCGGGGAGCGACCAGATCAAATTAAAGCTCATCGACGGGACCGCCGACGAACCCAACCTGCAGAATCCGGACAACTTTTATAAGCTCTCCTTTAAACAATATTTCATGACCCTCGATCTCTCGCAGAAAAACCAGACCGTCGATAAAAAACCCAAAAGCATGACATTAAAAGAATTGGAAAATGAAATGATCCGCCTGGAGCGCTTCTACATCAAAGACACGGGAAAGCTACGCACCGAATATTTTCGCAAGATCACATTTTCATTCGCGCCGTTTTTCTTTATTCTGTTAGGGTTCCCGTTGGCGGTCATCACCAATAAACGCGAGAAATCCGCCAATGTCGTGCTGGCGATCATCTGTGTGGCCATTTATTATCTGTTGTCGCTGGGCTGTGAAGCGTTAGGGATTAAAAATGTCGTCGACCCTGCCGTGATTATGTGGGGTCCTAACCTTGTCGCGGCCGTTGCCGCGGTGATCCTCAATATCCGATGCGTATCCTAGACCGCTACATCCATCGATCCATCCTCGTGGGGTTCCTCTCCACGATCTTTATTTTTTCGTTATTATATATCTTGATCGATTTAACCGACACCCTCGATGAGATCATTGAGAACAAAATCCCCCTGCTGACATTGGCCAAATACTACGTGACCCTGTTCCCGATTATCCTCGTCCAGACGTCCCCGATTTCCTGCTTGTTGGCGGCGCTCTTTACCTACAGCCGGATGAACAACAATAACGAAGTGATCGCGTTACGGGTGAGCGGGCTCAACTTTTGGCAGATCGCCAAGCCCGCCATTTTTTTAGGGCTTGTCATTGCCTTCTTTAGTTTCTGGCTGAACGAACGCTACGTTCCCCAGGCCACCTCCGTCAGCAAAGAAATGGAAACGCAAACCATGATCCTCAAGCAAGACAAAAAAAAGAAGGCCAAGCCGATCGCCAATCTTACATTTTATGGCCTGAAAAACCGCCTCTATTTTATCGATACGTATGAACCGGCCGACCAGATTCTCCACGGAATCACGATCATCGGCCACGACGAAAACCAAAACATCCGCGAAAAAATCGTCGCTCTTAAGGGCCATTGGTCAGGGATCGCCTGGAAATTTTTTAAACTCCAGATCACCCAATTCGATGAGAATGGGGCACTGATCCCTCCGATCAAAGTGTACGAAGAAAAATTAATGGACATTAAAGAGACGCCCGATGATTTTGTCTCTCAGCGGCTCAATATCAGCGCCATGAACATCCACCAGCTGTCGGATTACATCGAACGGTTCGGCAATAGCGGCGCGACACGGGCGATCACGAATTTAAAGGTGGACCTTTATCAGAAATATTCACTCCCGGTCAGCAGCTTTGTGATCCTGTTGGTGGGGTTGCCGTTTGGCCTGATGCTGCGCAACCGTAAGGGCATGACGTTTATTTCGATTGGGATCGCGGTGGGGATTGGGTTTCTCTACTATGTCGTCAACGCGATCGCGCTGGCGTTAGGCAAAGGCGGGTTTATTCCTCCCTCAATGGCGGCCTGGTCCGCTCCCTTCCTGTTTATGATGACGGGGCTGATTACAATACAGCATAAATTCTAAATCAGAAATTCTATCCTTCGTTTTTGGCCAGGATCTTCGTCCCCTCAACAGTGGAAAGGCCGAGGATCAATAAGAGGTCATTGTGCAGAGGTGTGACATTGATGATGACAGGAACGAATCCGTTGACGTTGATGTTCTCAATCGGTTGATCAAAAACAGGAAACGCCACACCATTCCCGTCGCGCTGGATATGCATGTTCGTGATTGTTGGGTTAAGATCAATCCCCCCTTTAAGAGTTTCATCTCTATCTGACAGCATCGCTGCATCTTCTTCATTTGCTTCTCCTCCTCCCTTAGCTACTGTAACCTCTGTTTTCCGAGCTAAATAAGGTTGCTGCTCTTGAGAAGAAGGTAATACTAGTTCGAAATTATCAGCAATGAATTTTGCATCAAAATTGCCACCAAAAATAATTAAAGGCGCGGTGGCTTCAATACTGGGATAAGGGAAATGGACCGGCCAACTCGTGCCATAAGCTGCCCTTTCGATCCAGCTTGCATTATCACTGACCGCCTCTAATACCCCACCATTTTCAGATTGTAAATGGGTCAAGGCATCTCTTAGCCCTTGAGCTTCTTGATGATTTCCGATTAATTCAAACGCCACGGCCGCTTCCGCTGTCCCCTTCCCCCATATGGATGCAGACGGAACAAGCTTACGCTTATCGCCCTCCGTCAACCACATGATTCGGGCAATTCCTTGGATATCTCGTCCCTCAATCTTTATTGTGCTCTTATGTTGCGAAACCCAGCCCATTCCCCGAGAGAATTCTTCTACAGGGCGTCCGGCAATATGAGCGGCAATGACTGCGAAATAATTTGGATAGATCGCTTCTCTAGGATTTTCGTCAATTCCATGAACATTTAAGCCGGTATAATAACGTCCTTCCTTCTCATTCCACATTTGATTCTGGATAAAATTGACAATTTGATTGGCACGTTTTTTATATTTACCGGCCCCCCAAATGTCACCGCGCTTACTAACCACACTGGAAAGCCGATCATAAAAAACAAAAGCCCGTAGATTATATTCAGTTTTTGCGCTATTGGCTTGTGCGCCTGATATATCTCCGTCATTAACGTAACCGTATTCCCCTCGATCATTAAAATGATCATCCAACCACTGCGCTAATTGTGATAGAGTTTTATAAACTTCTTGGTCTAATTGTTCATTGTCCGTATTAAGTTCCAAAAATTCAATTAAGGCATGACCTACCGCCATATTCGCGCCGACAAATTGTGCATCGAGTTCCCAATGCCCGTAACGATGAGAAGGATCCGCGGTTTCATAAGCATTCAGCCAAGCTCCATTTTTTCTGTTTAATTCCAACAGGCCATTCACGAGCACTTCCGCTGTCTTTAGATCATTGCGTGCGAGGGCAACTAAAATAGCTTGGGCTTGATTGTAGATCCAGGTCTTCCCCTTTGAAATATCTCCCTGAGGAAGGCCTTCAAAAGATTTAACAAGGCCTGTTTTAGGGTCAATTTGCGATTTGATCCAGTCAAATGCTGAATTGACATCAAGGGATGATCCCGATGATCCTTTTTTGATTTCGTCAGAAGGCTTCTTCGCATCAACTTCAGGTTTCTTAGGCACTTCTTGCTGGCCACAGGCACCGCCAATACATTGACTCAAAATGGCCGCTGCGGCGATGAGTCTATTGAGCCGAGACCTTACACCTTCCGTCGTATCCCCTGCGGAGGGGATCCCTGCCAGCTCCACCGTGACGACATCGCCCACTTTGATCCCGGCAGCGGCGACCCGGGCTTCTTGGCTGTCGGAAGGCAGCATTGCAAAATCACCATTTAGTTTGACTCCACCGGAAAAATATTTTCTTGGAATAATGTCCTGGGTGACAGGGTCATAATCTTCCTTGATAAAATCAAAAACACCTTTTTTAAGCGCCTCGACATACTGATCGTATATTTTCTGATTGATCGTCGGATCCTGAACATCAACACCATCCGTTTTACTTTTATCCACATAGATCTGCCCGAGCAAGCTATTTAAAAGCGCCTGTTTATACCAAGACGCCAAAATAACGGAATGATAGACTTGCCTAAGATTGGCAAATGTCTTTCCCGCGTTGACTTCCTTTTCGATCTCCGGGATCAGGATTTCCCGGACGATCTGCGACGAGACACCACTGATTATCTCAAGATCGTCTTTGGTCATATTCCCTAAGCCGTGCTGGGTGCTGTTTTTATTAGCGTCCAGCAGAAGATAATCTTCTTCGAGCATGACCTTTAGATGGCTCTTAACGACAAACGCTCCCTTAGCATGCTCGTAGATCGTGGCTTCTTCTGGAACAATCCAAATTTTATTAAATGTGTTCATCGGAATATCTGTTGTCCCGAACTTTCCCTGGGCCTTTTGATAAATCCTGTTCCAAAACTCTTTTCCAAGATCGGCATCAGGAGACGTCAGCGAAGAGGATAACTGCTTGAGCATGTAATCCTGGGCTAAAATGTCGCGCCCCATTTCCGTACGGCCGAAGTGTTCCGGGATGATCCTGTCCTTTTCATACGGAGAAAGGTTGACCCACATCTCTTTCTCAGGGACTGTGAGAGAGGCCAAGAAATATTTGATCAATTTAGCGGATTCTTCGCGGAATTGTTCTGGGGTAAGATCTGTGTCCCCACGGTCGATGATAAAATCGAACTTCAAAGGATTCTCGGGGTAGATATTGATACCTTTGATCATGGCCGGCGTAAAGGCTGGGGTTAGCGAAACCATTACCCCCGGGGCAGGAAGATTTAATACCGTTTGAGGCACAACTTGGGCATAAATTGGCGGCAGCATCGTACTTACCGTAAAACTGAAAGCGATTAATACGGATAAGATCCTATAGGAAAAATTTAAACGTTTTGACCTGGATAACGACACAGCTTTATTCCTCTGTAGAGCCCACGATAAGAGTACGTCGTTTTAAAAAATATAAAAATATAGATAAGGTAAAGAAAGGATATCACATAAATTTATGGTTAGCAAATTTATGAGTCAACTGGAACACGGGTAAATCCTTGGCAAACTGTTTCCCAGTTGACAGACGATCTCATAATTGATCGTCCCCGCCCAAAGCGCTAATTCCTGCGCCGAAACCGTTTTGCCTCTGGACGTCCCGAGCAAACACACAGGGCTACCTAAACGAACATCCCTGACGTGCGTCACGTCCACCATGATTTGGTCCATCGTCACATTGCCCAATACCGGGCAGCGTTTGCCCTGGATAATGACCGAGGAGCGATTCGACAATGAACGCAGGTACCCGTCGCTGTAGCCGATGGGGATGACGGCAATCCGCCGCTTCTTCTTGGCGATGTAATGGCGGCCGTAACTGACCCCGTTGCCTTTGAAAATTTCTTTTAAAAAAATCACCTGGGAATAAACACTTAACGCCGGCTTAAATGCCTTGGCTGCCGACGGACGGGGATACGGGGGCAAGCCGTACAACAAAAGCCCGGGCCTGCTTAAATTAAACACATCTGTTTTATAGCCAATCAACCCCATGCTGTTGACGGCGTGAACAAATGGGATGACGATCCCCTGGCGGTCGAGGCGTAACACCAAATCATAAATCTTCTGGATCTGGGACTGCGTGAATTTTCTGTCCGTATCAGCGACGGGAAAATGCGTAAAGATCCCCTCGATTGTTAAGCGCCTCAATTGTTGAACTTTCTGAACAAAGGCCACTCCCTCGGCGTACGGGACACCCAAACGGCTCATTCCCGTGTCTACTTTGATATGCACCGGGATGGTTTTATTTCTCTTCGGGGCGTATTGATTGAGCGCCTTGGCCAATTCCATCGTGCAAATCGTGGGCATCAACTCGTATTTGCCGATATACGCGGCGTCTTGCGGAAGTGTGCTTTCCAGCAACAAAATCGGCGAGCGGATCCCGGCCCGGCGTAAACGGATCCCCTCGGCAACATCCGAAACGCCCAACACACTAACTTTCTCTTTCTCTAATAAT
This sequence comes from Candidatus Omnitrophota bacterium, assembly GCA_020053475.1. Classification (GTDB taxonomy): domain Bacteria; phylum Omnitrophota; class Gorgyraeia; order Zapsychrales; family Zapsychraceae; genus JAGVNC01. The sequence continues at coordinate 11,013 of JAGVNC010000104.1, forward strand.
TTGGCGACGGCGATCATCCCGTGGCCGTAGGCGTCGGCTTTAATGACTGCAAGGATCTCGTTGGGGATCGTCCGTTTCTTGCCCTTCGCGTGGCGGGTGGGGATCAAAAAACGGTTCCGCCGGGAAAGCTTGCGGATGTTTGTCAAATTGTGGCGAATGGCGGCTAGATCGACTTGGGCCCACACCAGAGGCGAGGGGTCTTCTAGCTGGCGGCGTTTGGGAAATAATAAACTCATTGACGCGACTCCTGGCGCACCTGGCAATCCGACGGATATAAATAGATCGGAACAAGGGTTGCAATGTCATCTATCCTTTTCTGGAAAAACCGTTCTAAGGCTAACATAACCAGTGACGCGGCCTGGGGATACTGCGTTTCATCGCCGGCAAAATGGGGAATAAATCTCCCCTTCGCGAGTTGACGGATCCGTGAGCCGTACAACGCAACAGCGTCGCCCACAAAATAAACGTCCCCGGTGAAGCCCGTCAATACATCTTCTAAAGGAGTAAGCAAATATTTTCCGTTTCGTTTGAATTTCGAAGCCCGTGGGGCTGACCGCCCTGGAACGCCTGTAAGACGGGCCGGGGAGTCTTGAGCCAGAGGGCGGCTGGAAGAATCTTTCTTTGTATAAAGACAACTATAAACAAGATTTCTTCTGGCATCCACCAACGCGCAAATGGTTCCCTTCACCGGCGGCACACTCATCGCCAACACATCTAAGCTCGACACCCCCACCACGGGCTTTTGGGTGGCCAACGCCAGCGCTTTGACCGTCGCTAACCCCACCCGCAGGCTGGTGAACGATCCCGGGCCAAGCCCGACGGCAAATCCGTCCAACTGGTTGAACGACAACTTGGCTTTCTTCAGGATCGCGTCGATGTGCTGCATAATCGAATCCGACAGGATCTTATCCAGCACGATATTTTTGGAAATAATTTTCCCGTCCCGCGCCACGGCGAGGCTGAAGTTTTTGGTTGACGTTTCTAAAGCTAAAAGTTTCATAATTTTTAATCAGCCGCTCGTTGCTGGTCTCTCGTCTCTCGAACAAAAACAGACGAGCAACAAGCGGCTAGAGACGAGCGACTATATCTCTGTACCTTTTCCCGTGCGCCGCAAACTGCAAGGCGCGTTTTTCCAATGTCTGCATCTGAAACGAAATCCCCAAATAGGTTTCGGGGGTGAGATCCCCCAGCTTGTCCGCCCATTCAATGACCGTGATACCCTTCCCGTAGAAAAATTCCTCGTACCCGATTTTAGAAATTTCTTTCGCGTCCGCCAAGCGATACAAATCAAAATGATATACCGGTAAGCGTCCTTCGCTTTGCTTAGGACTCCCTTGCGGTCGCCCTTCGCTTTGCTTAGGACTCCCTTGCGGTCGCCCTTCGTAAATGTTCATCAGGACAAATGTCGGGCTGTTGACTTCCAGAGGATTGACATTCAACCCTTCCGCCAGGCCCTGGACAAACGTCGTCTTGCCGCTGCCCAAATCTCCTGTCAGGCAAAGGATGTCCCCGGCTTGTAATTCGGCGGATAATTTGCGGGCAATGGCTTTGGTTTGCTGTGCGCTAGTTGTGAGAATTTTTTTCATGATTAAAAATGCCGGTAGCCTTTGGGGGTAAGGACCCTGGCCCCGTCTTCATTGAGAATTCTTAACCCGTTTTTCCGCGGGGTGATCGTGCCGATTTGATAAAATGAGAATGATTTTTTATTTCGTAAGAGTTTTTCGGCTTGGCTCGCGGGAAGAGTAACAATCAGTTCAAAGTCCTCTCCGTCGTTCAATGCCTGCGTTAAACTCGCTCCCTTGTTCCGTGGAATCCAGGCAGCATGAATGTCCGCTCCCGCGCGGCTTTCCTCTAAGATATGGCCTAAATCAGCCGCGAGCCCGTCGGAAACATCAATCATGGCCGTGGGCTTAAAATTCCTCACCAAAAATTCCGCTTCCTTGACCCGCGGCTGAAAACGCAAATGCCTCCCGGAACGAAACGATCCTCCCAACGGCCCTGTCACCAAAATTGCGTCTCCAACCTTCGCCCCGCTACGTAGAATCGCCTGAGAGCCAATCGTCTCGCCAATCATCGCCACGTTAATCAGCATTTTAGAACTTTTCACCATATCTCCGCCGACAATCGCCACGTTGTAACGCTTTGCGGTTTGAATCATTCCGGCGTAAAGTTGGGTTACCGTTGATTGCTTGGTTTGCGGCGACACTCCTAACGTCACCACCGCAAACTGGGGACAGCCGCCCATGGCCGCGATATCACTAATATTACAGGCGATCGCTTTGTGCCCGACAGCTGCCGACGACATCGATTTAGTAAAATGAACGCCCTCCACCAGCATATCGGTAGTGAACAAAACATTTGTCCCTTTTCCAGGTTTCAGGACAGCCGTGTCATCGCCGATCCCCTTGACAACCGAAGCGCTGTAGGTTGCGGCGCAGCTCTTTTTGAGGAGAGCGATTAAACCAAATTCGCCGAGATTAGAAAGGTCCATTGGTTGCTCGTCCCATGGAAAGCTTTGCCTTCCCGGGATTAAATCCCCGAAATCGCTTTGCGATTTCAGGGGATATCTAGTGAAGAGTATCTAGCAAGCTATTCACTTTTCACAGTTTACTCTTTACTAGATACCCTTCACTATTCACTATTCACTATTCACTATTCACAAATATTCTTTTAATCTTCTTCCCAAACGGCGGCCGGATAATGCCAGCTTCCGTCACAATCGCCGTAATTAAGCGGTTGTCCGTCACATCGAAGGCCGGATTGTACACGTTAACGGCAGACGGCGATGTGCGCACAGGCCCGAACCCTCTGACCTCGGAGGGGTGGCGCTGTTCAATGGGGATTTGTTTTCCCGTGGCTGTCTTGGGGTCAAACGTCGATAAAGGAGCCACGATATAAAATGGGACCCGGTGATGCTTCGCCAACACCGCCAAATTATACGTGCCGATTTTGTTGGCCGTGTCTCCGTTGGCGGCAATCCTGTCAGCGCCGGTAAATACCGCGTCCACCTTCCCCTGTTTCATGAGTGTCGCCGCCATATTATCGCAAATCAATGTCGTGGGGATCTTGGCACGCAAGAGTTCCCACGCCGTTAAGCGGGCCCCTTGCAACAGAGGACGCGTTTCGCAGACGTACACCTGAAATTGTTTCCCCTTCTTCTTAGCGCTGTACATGACGCCCAGCGCTGTCCCGTAATCGACTGTAGCCAAGGCCCCGGCGTTACACACCGTCATCACGTTCGATTTAGGCTTAATCAACGCCGTCCCATAGTCCCCCATCTGGCGGCAGACACGGCGGTCTAATTCATAAATCGCTAGCGCTTCTTTTTGGATTAACGCCTTAAGTTGGGTGACCGACTTTTGCTTGTTGGCGCTGACAATTTCTTTTAACTGATTGAGCGCGTTAAATAAATTCACCGCCGTCGGCCGTGAGCTGCCGATGTAATCGCACAACCGGCGAAGTTCCTTCAAAAACTTTGTTTTGTCGCTGCTGTTGAATTTCTTTAATCCCAGGACGACTCCAAACGCGGCGGCCACCCCTAACGCCGGGGCCCCGCGCACGCGCAAACGTTTAATCGCCTCCCACAACGTCTCAACATTGCGGCAATGGATATATTTAAATTCGTTGGGCAGTTTGGTCTGGTCGATGATCCGTACCCGGCCATTGACCCATTTGATTGTTTGGATCGACATATTATTCCCGGCCAATCTGCTTTTTAACATAGTCAAACAATCTCTCGCAGTCCTTTAAGATGGCTTCCGCTTCTGCTTTACGAACCAGCCTTTCCTCATATTCTGCCATATTCTTAATCCTCAAAATTTTGATGATGCGGTTCGTATTCCTTTTGGCTTCGTCATCATTTTTGATCGACTGAAATAACTTCGCGGCATCATTATGGTCTTCTCCCGAATGCCTCTTCCCTAAAAAATAAACACAGATAGCATCACACGCTGAGATGCAACAATGGATGGCGTTAATCGCTGAGGCATTCCATTCTTCACCGTTGAACGAGTGTTGAGCGGCATGAAAACATTCTTGAGCTTTCTTTAGATAATGCGAATAGGAAGCTTTCGCCACATCCTTTGTGTTAAATTTAGACGTCATGCCTTCCCATTCCCAGCGGGATAAATTTGAATGCCTTGATCAACATTCGCAATAAGCCCCAAGTCTTTTTTTTGTTTTAACTGTTGCTCCGTGAGGATATAGGGCGAAAGCCTGTTGCCGAACGCCTCCAAACACTCGTTAGACAATCTTTCAACAACATCTTCAATCCTTTTCTGACTTTCCGCATTCTTGACCAAGATAAAAACATCAATATCACTATCGGGATTCTCCGCATTCTTCGCAATGGACCCAAAAAGAACCACGCGTTCAACGGCCCTTAATGGGAGTGCTCTCAAAATGGTTTGTTTTAATTCCGTCAACGGATTGGCCCAAATTTCGACATTTGTCAATAATTTTTCAAGCATCCGATAAGCATAACTATTGCGGTTGACCTTCCACAAATGGGCCTTGCCCACGACCATATAATGCACCAGGTTCAATTCGGCCAATTCCTGCATGGTCCGATTGACACTCATATGCGAGGTATTTAAAATAGAGGCGATCTCCCTCTCGCTCATGGCCGCCTCGTGGCTCAAGAGGAATTTAATAATCTTTATTTTGGTTTCTGAACCTAATAAATTAAGGACTGATAAATGGAATTTCATCCGCTCTCCGATGTAACATATCTGTTACAAGTGTAACATAATTGTTACATGTGTCAACCTGATTTTTAACGTAGGCCCCGGGGATTTTGACGAGCTTCAAAAAATAGTATACACTTAATTTATGCAGAGAATAAAATTTTCACTGGTTTTCAGTATCCTTGTTTTCTTAGCCGCTTGCCCTGTGTTCGCCCAATCCACCAAGACGATCACGCTGCGCGACGGCACTCAAATCAAAGGCGAAGTCACAAGCCTGCAAAACGGCATTTACACGATCCACTCGCCGACGTTGGGGATTCTCGACATCCAGGAAGCGGACATCGATTCAATCACCTCCGACAATCATATCTTGGCCGCACCTGCGCTCCAACAGACAGCCCCGCAGCATGCGGGGCCAGCCGTCAATCAAAATCCCCTGATGCTTCAGGCCCAACAAATGCAGGGCCAATTGATGCAAGATCCCGCAGTGAGAGAGCGAGCCGAACGGATGGCCAATGACCCGCGGATGCAGGAACTCTTGACCGATCCCAGTGTGATGCAGGATATCTTAAGCGGCGATCCCGAGAGGATTCAAAACAACCCCAATCTGCAGGAAATCCTAGAAGACCCCGAAATGCAATCCTTGATGGGCGAAATCCAAAACAAAATGAGTGGGCGAAATCCTGAGTAAAACGAAGGATGCCGCCAGGAATTCCAGCATATAAAAATTCTAACTGGCCTAAACTATCTTTACCAGTGGCTTTCTGCCAAAAATTAAACGCCTTTTACGAATTACGGGATGGTCCAGCGATTTCATTCATTCCGCATGAAACCCTATGCCAGCTTTCCGAGGTGAGGGTTCTTGCGGCTTTTCAAGCAATTCTTTGATCGCCTGGAAGACAACGACGAAATTCTGGTCGTGGTCTTTGAATTTGCGCTCTAAGTCTTCGATTTTGCGGGCCAGGTCTTTGTGGGAGATCATCAGCTCTCTTAATCTGACAAACGCGCGCATGATTTGGATGTTGACTTGAACAGCGCGTTTACTTTTAAGTACACTCGAAAGCATGGCCACGCCTTGCTCGGTAAAAACGATGACATTGGGCGAAAATTTGATCTGGGAGGTTATCACAATTTGTGATAACCTCATAACCTCTTGTCGAGTTAAGCGAAACATAAAATCGACAGGAAAACGATCTCTATTTCGCTTAACCGCCTGATTTAACGCCCTTGTTTCAACTTCGTACAGTTCCGCAAGGTCCCTGTCCAGCATCACCTTTTGACCCCGAATAAAGAAAATTTTCTGCTGAACAACCTGAACATCAATCCTTCTTTGCATAAAAAATCCCCCTTTTGATTTTAGCGGAATCAATTTAAGGGGGATGAATGTTTTACATATTACCACACGAGTGTGTGGATGTCAACCCCCAGTCTATTACAATGCAAGATGAGCCTGAACAGAATCAGCTTCAAAAGCATGTTAGGAGATTCTGAGCAAGAGAGTCATACTTGGAGGCATGACTCT
>JAGVNC010000028.1 GCA_020053475.1 Candidatus Omnitrophota bacterium
TAAACATTCATCGGCCCGCCGAGAATCACAACGCCGTCGACATCTTGAACGCTATCGGGGAATTTCTGGCCGCGATGCAAATCAATTGTGTTCGTTTCCCATTGTTGCAGCTGGAAAAACGTTTCGATGGTCCCGGGGCCTTCGATATCAATATGTTTAACAAAAAGAATCATGATGAATAAAGGGGCAAAACATTTCTGTTCTGCCCCTTATGGTTGTTTAACCGATATGGCTGCTTGATTAAAGGACAAACAGCATTTTAGCATAACTGGGAAGCGGCCACTTGTCTTCTGGGACAAGAGCTTCAAGCCCATCGACGGATTCGCGTAATTGCTCCGTCAAGGATTTGATTTTTTCCGTGTCAGGACCTCCGGCGATAGAGGCCAATTTTCCCGCGTCCTCTAACGCTTTTTCGGACAATTCAGAAATGGACTTCAATAATTTGCGGCTAGCTGTTGATTTCGTCTTGTTGAGGGCTTCGACCGACGAAATCATTTCAGCTAATTCTTGTTGATACTCGAAAACTGCCGGAAGAATCATGGTCTTAGCCATATCCGCCGAGAGTTTGGCTTCATACTGAAGGACCGACTTGTATTGGTCAAGATAGGTGTCATTCCGGGACTTTAATTCCGTTTTATTTAAGACTCCCTGTTTTTCAAATAGCTTAGCCACATTAGGATCATCATTAAGGGCCGCTAAGGCTTCGGGCGTGCTAACTAAATTAGGAAGGCCTCTTTTCTTGGCTTCTTTGACCCATTCTTCGGTGTAGTTATCACCGTTAAAGATGACCCGTTTATGTTTTTTGATAATGTCTGAAAGCGTTTTTTGAACAGCTTTATTAAAATCTTTCTTATCTTTTTTGGCTTGTTCAAGTTCGTCACAGATCTCATCGACGGCCTCAGCAACGATCGTATTTAATATAATGTTGGCACCCGCTAAACTCATCCCGGATCCGACGGCTCTAAACTCGAATTTGGATCCCGTAAAAGCGAACGGGGATGTTCTGTTACGATCCGAAGCGTGGCGAGGTAACGCCGGTAGCGAATCAACGCCGACTTCCAACGAACCGCCTTGTTTCGTGCTCTTCGCTCCGCCTTTTTCGATCTGTTGGATAATATCCATCAGCTGTTCGCCCAAATAAATGGAGATGATGGCGGGAGGCGCTTCATGCGATCCTAAACGATGATCATTGGCAGCCGAAGCGACAGAAGCTCTTAACACATGAGCATACGTGTCGACAGCTTTGATCACGGCACATAAAAAGATTAAAAATCTCTCATTTTCATGAGGATTGTCGCCGGGAGATAACCAGTTCTTGCCATCGGGACCGGTCATCGACCAGTTGCAATGTTTTCCGGACCCATTAATCCCGGCAAACGGTTTTTCATGCAAGAGACAAGCGAGCCCGTGTTTTTCGGCCACTTTTTGCATCACTTCCATGCATAACATGTTGTGATCAACGGCCAAGTTTTGATTTTCAAAAACCGGAGCGACTTCATACTGCGAAGGGGCGACTTCATTATGGCGCGTTGTCGTCGGAGAACCAAGCCTCCACATTTCGCGATCTAAGTCTTCCATAAACCCGATGATCCGCGTTTTAATGGCCCCAAAATAATGATCCGCCATTTGCTGATGCTTGGCTGGTTCCTTACCGAACAATGTACGGCCGGTTTGGATCAGGTCGATTCTTTTATTGTAAAATTTACGATCAATTAAGAAATATTCTTGTTCTCCTCCCAATGTTGAATAAGCTTTGTTGGTGATTTTTAATCCCAACAACTTTGCCAACCGTTCCGCTTGGATGGCGAGAGCCTTGATGGATCGAAGGAGGGGTGTTTTCTTATCCAGCGCTTCTCCCTTCCAGCCGATGAAATACGTCGGGATACAAAGAGTGGCGCTTTTCACCCCTTCTTTAATAAACGCAGGGCTTGTGGGATCCCATCCGGTATATCCTCGAGCTTCAAATGTCGGCCTTAATCCGCCGGAAGGAAAACTAGAGGCATCAGGTTCGCCCTGAATCAGCTCTTTGCCAGAAAAATCAAGGATACAGCTGCCTTCCCCGTCCGGCTTGACAAAAGAGTCATGTTTTTCAGCCGTAAGGCCGGTCAGCGGCTGGAACCAATGGGTAAAATGTGTTGCGCCCTTGTTCAGCGCCCAATTCTTCATCGCATCGGCAACTTCATCGGCAATGCTGGGATCCAGTTTCCCGCCATTCTTGATTGTTTCACTGATCGATTTATAGGCTTTTTCGGATAAATAATTACGCATCGTCTTCAAACTAAAAACGTTTTGACCGTAATATTCCGTTATCGAATTCGCACCTTCCATGCCCTTTTCTCCTTTGCTTGTTGTAAAATCAATTCCTTGCAATCTCGATGGATTCATACGTTTCTCCTTATCTTTTGAACCTTAACCTCCGGCGGGGGCCTGAAAAACAAAAATCCTCTTAACATACACGACATGTCGAAGAGGACTTCAATGCCCTACATCTGATTTCGTTGAAATCTTAAAAGCGTCATCGCTTTTTAAAGAATGGTTGAAGTATACAATTAGCGCCTTTTCTTGTCAAGAAATTTTTCTGGAGACACCTAACAAATTTATGGCCATCAACCATTTGTTGATGATTTTTTAGAGGACAGAGGCCGTGAATCTCTGTCCTCTAAAAAACTTTCTTGAACTTACCCGATGGCTTCAGAACCTTCTTCGCCGGTGCGAATGCGGACACATCGCGACATGTCAAGAACGAAAATCTTACCATCGCCGATGTTCCCCGTCCTAGCTCCACGAACAATGGCTTTGACGGTTGGCTCAACGAAGTCTTCGTTGACACCAATTTCCAAGCGAACTTTTCTCAACAGGTTTCCTGTTTCCTTGGCCCCACGGTAAAGCTCCGTGACCCCTTTTTGCTTTCCGTGCCCTAAAACAGGGCTGACGGTAATCAGGTTCACATCCGCCTTATAAAGCTCTTTTTTAACATCCTCGAGCCTATGGGGTTGAATAATAGCGATCACTAACTTCATATGTCCTCCTCCGATGTTTCCTAATGTTGATTGTTGAAATCGGTGGTTTCTTAACGATTAGTCTAGAACGGTATAAGCAACCTCGTGATGTTGGGTCAAGTCAAGGCCGATGGCTTCATCTTTATCAGCCACTCGAAGGCCCATAACGACATCGACGACCTTGGCGATGATAAACGTCGCAACGAAGCAGTAAACAACCGTAATGCCGACAGCAATAAGCTGTTTAGCCACTAGCCCAGCGTTGCCGTAAAATAACCCATCGGCTCCGGCGGGATTAATCGTTGTTGTGGCAAATAATCCGGTTGCAATGGCCCCCCAGGCTCCTCCAATGCCATGGACGCCAAAGGCATCCAGAGAATCATCGTAGCCTAACTTAGGTTTCACCACACCTACCGCAATAAAGCAGAACACACTAACTAATAAACCAATCACAATGGCGCCCATCACGTTGACAAAACCAGCGGCCGGAGTGATCGCAACCAATCCTGCGACAATGCCAGTAACGGTCCCGAACATCGTCGGAGAACCATTAAACTTCCATTCCAACAGCGCCCAACTTAACCCCGCCGCAGCAGCAGCGGTATTGGTAACGACAAACGCGCTAACGGCAAGGCCATTGGCGGCCAAGGCACTTCCGGCATTGAACCCAAACCAACCGAACCAAAGAAGCGCGGCGCCTAAGACCGTAAAGGGAAGATTGTGCAAGGGCATTGGTTTATTTTCATATCCTTTTCTTTTGCCTAAAACGATCGCCATGACCAAAGCAGCAATCCCAGCATTGATATGGACAACAGTTCCGCCGGCAAAATCCAAAGCTCCTAAATTACGGATAAATCCGCCCACGGCCCAAACCATATGACAAATCGGGGCGTAAACAAACGTTGCCCACAAGACGATGAAGACCAAAAAGGCCGAGAACTTCATTCTTTCCGCAAAAGCCCCAATAATCAACGCAGGCGTGATGATGGCAAACATGGCCTGGAAGATCATGAAGGCCTGATGGGGAATCGTGGCTGAATAATCCGCATAAGGTTCTAAGCCGACACCGTTCAATCCCGCCCAGCTCAATCCTCCGATAAAAGAATTGCCCGGACCAAACGAAAGGCTATACCCAAAAAGCACCCACTGCAGGCTCAACACGCATAATACGGTGAAGCATTGCATCAAAACACCTAAAACATTTTTCCGTCTGACCATGCCTCCATAAAAAAAGGCCAATCCCGGCGTCATCAACATGACCAGCGCTGTCGACGCGAGCACCCACGCTGTATCCCCGCTATTAATCACTGCTTCCATTGGTTACCTCCTCCTTTTTATCCCTGTTCATTTATTGTTCGTTTTTGTTTTTCAACGATGAGACAAACCACTTAAAAACAGCATAAAAACAAACCGCATTCAACATTAAAAGAGAGAATAATAATGATGCTCCGATTTTACCCATATGCCCGGCGATAAACATGTTTGTTCTCCTATCGTTAAGTGACATTATCATCGCTTGCAGGGGGCTTTAAAAAAGAAAAGCCCTCTTTGAAAGCTACCCACAGCTTTACTCAAGAGGGACTTCAATGCCCATCTTCAAGGCCATTCTTTGTATCGTGATGTTATATCCCGACGACAAATAAAAAATCCCAACACTTGATCCATTTCCATGCGTTGGGACTTCGATGTCCTTGCTTACTTGAAACCTTCTTTGGTTTCGTAAGACGGCTTTGTCTTTAGAACAGAAAGAGTATACTATCTAAAAAATTGGGTGTCAAGAAAATTTTTAAAATATCCGTTTTTTATTTCTTTTGATGCTGAAGCTCATCCATCAGGATAATCGATTCGGAGATATCTTTCATGGAACGGCAGGAATCCATGCTCTTTTTGTGAATCAATTTGTAGGCCGCTTCTTCCCCCAGATTGTTTAGCCGCATCAAAATCCCCTTGGCGCGTTCAACAATTTTACGCGTTTCTAAGGCTTCCTTCGCTTTAATGGCTTCTTCCATGAGTTTAGTGTTCTCAACGGCCACGGCCGCTTGGTTGGCGACCATCTGCAAGATATTGATTTCGTCTTCGATAAAGGCATGGGGCGCCTTGGTATAAGTGCTAATAACCCCAATGGCCTTATTCTTCACGATCATGGGGACCGCCAACATGGATGTCAAATTTTCGCGCACCGCCAATTCACGAAATCGATATTCCTTTTCCTGGCGGACGTCATAAATCGAGATTGGTTTTCGTTCCCGAATGACCTTGCCGCTAACACTGTCGTTGACTTTTAAATTAGGCTTCTTTTTATATTCTTCGCTTAAGCTCTGGGTGGCTTTAATGACTAATTCGTTGCCCTTTTCGTCCAACAACATAATCGAGCAAATCTTGGAATTGAGCATTTCCGCGGTCACAACGACAATCAGATTAAGAATTTCATCCAAATAATCCGGCGAGGTGATGGATTGACTGACTTTGTTGAGACTATCAAATTGAAGGGCCTTTTTTTTCGTTTCTTCATAAAGATGGGCATGGGCGATGGTTCCGCTGATCTGCTTGGCAATCAGGGAAAGCAAGCTAATGCTGCTGGGGGTATAATCATGGGGCTTTTTGTGCTGGACGGTAACAACACCAATGGCGTTTTTTTTATACACAATCGGTACCGAAAGAAAGGCTTCGTAGCGATCTTCCGGCAGCACATCAATCTTTTTAAAACGTTTGTCACGATAAGCGCCTTTCTTGATAGCCACAAATTCATTTTCTTGGGCCACCCAACCCGTGATCCCTTCTCCCGCTTTGAGGATCACCTTGCCCAACTCTTTCTGGTGAGGGATTTTAGACGCCCGCAAAACAAGATTTTCTTTTTTCTCGTCGAAAAGATAAATAAACACCGAATCCGCCCGTGTCACTTCATTAACGACTTTGACAACTTCATTTAAAATAAAGTCCAAATTCAGCTCAGAATTGGTAATTTCCACGATCCGTCTTAACACCTTCAATTCTTCCGGCTGGCTGATGCTTAATTTTTTACTTTTTGTGTTTTCTCGGCCCATCAGTACCCCTTGCAATTCCTTGTCGACTATCCTATACTAAGTTAATGAATATCCTTCTCGCCATTGTCATCGTTGCCGGATGCTTTGCCTTCATGGGCATCGGCCTGCTGTTGGCCAAAAAATCCCTGAAAAGAGGCTGTTCCGTCGATCCTGATGCCTGCGCTTGCCGCAAAGAGGGCAAGGATCCCGCCTCTTGCGATCAAGAGACAACAGCGAATTCCCCCAAAACAAATCCCTCAATCTAATATTGGTCATTATACGTCCCTTTAAAAAGATTGCAAGAAATACATCGACGCAACGAGTCAAAAAAACAAACCCCGCTAGAGAACGAGTCTCGGGCGGGGTTCATTATTTTTCGAGAATCGGCTTAACCAAACGAGTCAAAGGCGATCATTTCTTGAGGCACGCCCAGGTCGCTCAACATTTTTTGGACGGCCGCGATCATCAGGGGCGGCCCGCACAAATAGTACTCAATCTCCTCCGGCTCTTCATGGTTCTTAAGGTATTGCTCATAAACGACTTGATGAATAAACCCTTGATACCCTGTCCAATTGTCTTCCGGTAATGGTTCGGAAAGAGCGACATTATATTTAAAATTGGGGAAATTCTTCTCAATATTCTCAAAATCTTCCGTATAAAACATTTCACGTTTTGAACGGGCCCCGTACCAATACGTCACTTTGCGGTCACGCGTTTTTAATGTATGAAACAGATGGAATAAATGGCTGCGCATCGGCGCCATCCCTGCCCCGCCGCCGATATAAATCATTTCGCGTTTCGTGTTTTTGATAAAGAATTCCCCGTAAGGGCCGCTGATCGTCGCTTGATCTCCTGGTTTTAAATAAAAGATATAAGACGAAGCCTTCCCGGGGGGAAGCGACATATCGCGCGGAGGAGGTGTCGCAATGCGGACATTGAGCATGACAATGCCCGGCTCGGCGGGATGACTGGCCATCGAATACGCCCTGAAAATAGGCTCATCATTATGGGCCTTCAACGCCCAGAGATTATATTTATCCCAATCGGGACGGAATTTTTCTTCGATTTGAAAATTTTGAAACAAAAGGTCTTTATATTCAGGGATGTCAATTTGAATATAGCCGCCGGCTTGAAAATTTAACGCTTGCCCGGCCGGAAGCTCTAAGACTAATTCTTTAATAAATGTCGCCACATTGCGGTTTGACCTCACCCTGCATTCATATTTTTTAATATGAAATATTTCATCGGGAATGCGGATTTTAAGATCATTTTTGACCTTCACTTGACAGGATAAACGGTAGTGTTGTTTCTGCATGGCCCGGTTGATATGCCCTGTTTCCGTAGGCAAAATATTCCCGCCTCCCTCAAGAACTTGGCATTTGCACATCGCGCATGTCCCGCCACCGCCGCACGCGGAAGGGACAAATATTTTATTTTCTGCCAACGTGGATAGAAGCGTTCTTCCGGCAGGAACAACAATCGGCTGAGGATCATCATTAATGAAAATCTTGCAGTCCCCCGCGGCCACCACCTTCACCTTAATGAAAGCAATGATTGCGACTAAAAAAAGAATAATCGCCGTAAAGACAACGGTGCTAATGATGACATACTGGTAAAGTGGCATCCAATAATCCTTGAGCGCTTATAATCGAATTCCGGCAAAACACATAAATCCCATCGACATTAACCCCGATAAAAGCATGGTAATGCCCAACCCTCTTAAAGGAGCGGGAATATTTGAGTACCAAAGTTTCTTGCGGATGGCCGCCATGGAAATAATGGCCAGGGCCCAACCGATGCCCCCGCCCAATCCAAACACGATGGATTCAAGCAAATTATAATTTCTCTGATCTAAAAATAACGCAGCCCCCAAGATGGCACAGTTGACGGCAATCAGTGGCAAGAAAATCCCTAAAGCGTTATACAGCGCCGGAGAAAATTTTTCCACCAGCATCTCGACGACCTGCGTCATGGCCGCAATCACGGCAATAAAAGAAATAAAAATAAGGAAACTTAAATCAACGTTCGGCAAGCCCGCCCATGTTAAGGCTCCTTTGGCCAAGAAAAAATGCTTAATCGCCCAGCACGCCGGTGTACAAATGAGCATAACGAAAATAACGGCAATGCCAAGCCCCGTGGCTGTTTCGATCTTTTTCGAGCAGGCGATATAAGAACAATTCCCTAAAAAAAACGCCAAAAGGATATTTTCAACGAATATGGCTTTAATGGCTAAATTCACATAATGAACGACGTCCATTTTATCCCTCCTAGGCGCTTTCAGCGTAACCGGAAATGGCCCGCTGAATCCACACAATAATGCCTAATAAGAAAAATGCTCCGGGGGCCAGTACCATCATGCCGTTATTGGCGTAACCGTGGGCATACATCCATTGAGGCACCACATGAAACCCTAACAGCGTTCCTGCCCCAAAAATTTCACGAATGATCCCAATCATCACAAGGATCGCGCTGTATCCCAACCCGTTGGCGAGCCCGTCCAAAAAGGATTTCCAGGGCGGATTACTCATCGCAAAGGCTTCTAAGCGGCCCATCACGATACAATTGGTGATGATCAGCCCGACAAAAACGCTCAACTGCTTGCTGACATCGAACATATAAGCCCGCAGCACTTGGTCAATCGAAATAACCACGGCAGACACAACCGTTAATTGAACAATGATCCGAATGCTCGACGGGATAAAATGACGCATTAAAGAAATAATAACGTTCGACATCGACGTTACGATTGTTAGCCCCAAAGACATAACAATCGCTGTTTTAAGTTGTGTCGTTACAGCCAAGGCTGAACAAATCCCTAGAATTTGAAATGTTATAGGATTGGCATCCCATAATCCATCCTTAACAATTTTTTGATTCTTTTTTGATAATAACGCTTCGGGCATATAACACCTCCATTTTAAAAAAGGCAATCATTCCGCCTTAACTGTTCTTTCTTATTTTACTAAAATACGGCTCATAAAGCTTAATATTCTTATCGAGCATGTCCGTCACGCCAGTTCCTGTAATCGTGGCGGCTGTAATCCCATCCACGTGATAGTTGAGTTCTTCGCCCTGAAACACATCTTTAGCTTTTCCTTTAACAACGACAATCGGCGTCACCTTATTTTCCTTGACAGAGAAGACCGTCTTGCCTTTAAAGTTGTTTTGAAACCATTCTTTTTCAATTTCGCCACCTAACCCCGGAGTCTCGCCGTGTTTATAAAAAGTAACCCCTCTTACCGTCGTTCCATCGACTTCAATCGCTAAATACCCATAAAGCACCGACCACAACCCTTGACCGACAATCGGATACGCATAAGCTAGCACTTTGCCGTCCTCTTGGTAGATATAGACAGGATGCAAATTCTTTTCACTCTCTTGAATATCCTTCGGCTTCTTGCCCTCAACAATGTTGCCATTCTCATCAATAACAATTTCTTGGATTCTAGATTCATAAACCTTAAGGACATCTTCCGGCTTCATTTTCGGGCCCAGAGGCTCCGCAAGCTGAACAGCCTTAAGAATGTTTTTCTTGACATCAAGCTCCGCGTTCAATTCTTGCTTTGCCCGCAAGCCTTCGGAAACGCCGGAAAGGAGCACAGCGCTAACAACACAAATAATGGTTGCAAAGACAAATGTGTATGTCGTTTGATTCATTTTAGACATTTTTAACGGCAATCCTGGTTAATCTCTTTTTGACGTTGGCTTCAACTACATAATGATCGATCAACGGGGCAAAGGCGTTCATAAATAAAATCGCCAGCATCACTCCTTCGGGATATGCAGGATTGATCACCCGGATCAGGGTCGCCAAGACACCAACTAAAGCCCCATAAATCCATCGTCCTAAGTTTGTCGCCGCGCTCGATACAGGGTCAGTGGCCATAAACACGGCCCCAAAAGCAAATCCGCCCATCACCAAATGCCAATGGGGAGGAAGGTTGAAAAAAGCTAAACGATCGGGGCCGCGCAGTAAGTAAAAAACAGTAGACATCGCTAACATTCCTAAAACACACCCCAATGTTGTGCGCCAACTGGCGACACGCGTGATCAACAAAAAGGCCAGCCCAATCAGACACGCTAAGGCGGAAGTCTCTCCAATCGAACCGGGAATAAACCCTAAAAATAGATTATGGAATGTAAACCCCGCGTGATTAAGGGCCTCGATGGCCGATGAACCTCGGGGAGCTTGAGCGGCAACCGCCAGCGGTGTCGCTAGCGTATAACCATCAACAGCCACCCAAACCTTAGACCCCGAAATAGACGCGGGATACGCAAAGAAAACAAAGGCTCGGGCCGTCAACGCAGGATTGAACACATTCATCCCTGTCCCACCAAAAATCTCTTTGCCAAAAACAACGCCAAAAGAAATCCCCACCGCGGCCTGCCAAAGAGGGATGCTCGGCGGCAACGTTAACGCATATAATATTCCTGTGACTAAAAACCCTTCATTGATTTCATGCTTACGCATGACGGCAAACAACACTTCCCAAACACCACCCGCCATATAAGAAACAAGAATAATAGGAAGAACTTTGAAAGCCCCCAGCTTCCAGCATTGGGCAGGATCAATCGGCAATCCTTTGGCTAATAAAATCTGATAGCCCGTATTGTAAACCGCCATCAGTGTCGCCGGGATTAAGGCGATCACAACAAAAATCATGACTCTCTTCATATCCACGTGATCGCGGACATGCGGCGCCTTAGGCGTCGTCTTCCCCGGCGTAAAAAGAAAAGTGTCCATGGCCTCATACAGTGGATAGAGTTTTTCCAATGGCCTCCCTTTTTCAAAAAGTTTTCCGGCTTGGTGCAATGTGTCTTGTAAAAATTTCATTAATGATTAACCGCTTCTTCTTTTTCGATTAAATTTAATCCTTTGCGAATAATCCCGCCCACGTCTGTTTTCGACGGGCAGGCAAAAGAGGCCAACGCAAAATCTTCCTCATCACATTCCAAGATTCCTAATTTCTCCATCTCGTCAATATCACCAACCATCACTGCTTTAATCAAAAAATATGTAAAAATATCCAAGGGGACGTATTGATCATAAATATGATTAAGAACAATCGCCCGGTCGCTGCCGTGTTTATCCGTATCGACAGAAGCTTCGCCTGCCGGTAAGAATGAAGAAACAAATGCGCTGGAAAAAGTGACGGCGTTAAAGCCGGGCGCCAACCATCCCAGGAAATGGCGCTTTCCGCCTTCGGGAATCACCGTCATCTGGGAATCATAAGGCCCAATAAATCCATTGAGCCCAACAATCCTTCCCGATAAAACACTGCCGGCAATACAACGCATGCCGGACAAATGATTCGTTCCTAAAAGATGGGAAATAGGGGCTCCAATGATTGTTTTTTTATAAACGCGTTCGGGGGCACCTTCCCCTGTAATGGCCACAATTCTCTCAGACAAAGAAACCCCATTAACAAAAAGATTACCGATTCTCACAACATCCTGCGCCTCGACATACCAAATAAGGTCGCCTTTATTCAAAGGATCCACACAATGGATATGCGTACTGACGTTCCCTGCCGGATGAGGCCCTGAAAACTGATGGATTTCCACATTGTTTGCCTTGGTCAACGCTTTGGACTTGGGATTAGGGCTTACACATAAATAAACCTTCCCGGGGGTGAGTCGAGTGAGAGCATCCAATCCGGCCTGGAACAGATCTTCTTTCCCATTCAGGACAAAGTCTATATCCGCAGCCAAAGGCTCTGTATTCATGGCATGAATAAAAATAGATTTAGGCGTTTGATTAGGATGGGCTATTTGGGAAAACGGCCGTTGACGAATTGTAGGCCACATGCCGGCACCGAGCAATTCTTCTGTAACCTTATCCCTTGCAAGGGTTTTCAATAAACTTGGGTTATAGCTAGGAAAAATCTCAAAATCCATCTTCCCATCTGTTTCAATCACAATATTAAGGAGGGCCCTTTTATCGCCGCGATTAATCGCCGCTACTTTACCACTGACCGGGGAAGATATTTTAATTTCGGGGATCCCTTTATCATGAAATAAAGGAGTGCCGGCTTTAACAGAATCTCCCTGCTTAACAAGAGGATGCGGCTTAAGGCCCCGCAAAAAGCCGATGTCCACCCCCACAAAAGCAGGCAAAGGGGATTCGACAACATTAGGGGCTGCAGCTCCTTTTAGCTTAAGATCACGGCCTTTTTTAATCTGGTGAGTTATCATGAATAGAAAAATAAACGTCCGATCTCGATCGATCAGGAAGGGCTAATCAGTCTATTGCGCAATGGCAAGAGAATACAAATAAAATCCTATAATAGTCTCATAAAATCAAGAATTCAATAAGAATTCTAAAATTTTTTTAAGTGTTTAACCCTCCTCCAAGATCATCGCTGAGGCTCCGCCCCCGCCATAACTAATCGCAGCTAGCCCGCGCTTGGTTTTTGAATACCTCATGGCGGTCATCAATGTCACTAAAACCCTGGCACCCGCCGCTCCCAACGGATGGCCCAACGCGATATCTCCCCCAAGAATATTCAATTTGTTCGAAGGGATGTTTAACCTTCTCTTTATATAAACCATCTGGGAACCAAAGGATTCCCCTATCTCAAAAAGGCCGATGTCTGATAATGTCAACCCACTTGACGCCACGCATCGGCGGATGACTTGAGCTGTGGACTCAAATGTTAATTTAGGATGGACGCCGATAGTTGTATAATGAATAATGCGAAATCCTTGTCGGGAATGACGGCTGTCAGACGCCAACAAAACCGCCGCGGCCCCATCACAAGGCGTTGAAGAATTCCCCGCTGTCACCGTTCCCTTCTTTTGGAAAGAAGAAGGAATGTCCGCCAATTGTTTTAAACGAATATTTTCCCGCGGCCGATCATCTTGGACCACGCGCTTAAGTTTGGAAACATTGACAGGAATAATCTCTTGAGAAAGCAACCCCCTGGCCTGCGCCCGGACAACTTTTTGATGGCTCTCTAAAGCATACGCATCTTGGTCCTGTCGCGAAATCCGATATTTTTGCGCTAAGCCTTCGGCCAAATCTCCCATCCATTTTTGCGATACCGAACAAAAAAGCCCATCGACCATCAGGCTGTCGGTGGTTTCAGCATGTTTACTGCCCTCGTCCTTACGATTGATCAAAAATGGCGCATGGGTCGCGCTTTCGCTGCCCCCGGCAATCATCATCCCTTGGTGATCCAACAAAGAAAGCGATTGGGCCGCTAAAATCACGGCTTGCATCCCCGCCCCGCAAACATTATTGACTGTATAGGCCGGCACGCTTGGCGAAAGCCCCGCTAACAAAGCCGCCTGCCGGGCGGGATTTTGCCCAATGCCGGCTTGAACAGTATTTCCTAAAATAATTTCTTTGATCTTCGACTGGCATTGATGGCGCTTCACCAGCCCCTTAATCACGTGAGCGGCCAATTGGACAGCGGAAAGGTCTTTAAACGCGCGAAAAGGACTGCTGATCGGTGTTCGAACACCGTCAATAATATAAACAGCGGGCAATTTTCTTTTTTTCATATTACTTTTTGTTAAAACTGTTCAAAATCGCGTCCACGTCCACGTATTTTTTGACTAACCGGGCCGCTTCTTCGATTTTATCCTGGTCTGTTTTTTGGATTTTACAAATCAAATTCTCGATTTTAGCGGCAACGGTGTATGTGTCGTTTTCCGTCACTAACACAGGCATATGGCTTCGCTTTAATAGTTCCACAATCTTAGGGCTTGGAATGAGGCTTCCTGTCAAGATAATGCCCGCAATGCGGACACCAAACTTTTTCCCCTTCCCCTCGTCCGCCAAATGAGAGGTAATGGCCGCCAAAATATTGTCGACACGATCCCCGGACGTTAACACAAGCGTTCCATCCCGCAGAGAATGGATCATGTTGTGCGGCTCCATGGCCGCAACAATCGTATTATTGACCCGTCGGGCTAAAGCTTCCTCTCCGCACAATAATTTCAAATCCAACCGTTCATAAATTTGATCGAGCGTTGGCGCACTGAGCATCGGCTGTACCGGAATGACGCCTAACAACGGAATTCCTTTGTTTGCCAATCCCTTGCCCAAAATTTTCTTAATTTTCGCGTATTTATCCAACAAGACTTTATTGACGATGACACCGGCAATCTCGACTTGCTTTAAATCAAAGAGCGCTTTATTTAAAATGATTTCATCGATGCTTTTGCCGATCCCCCCTTCGCTGACGATGATCGCTTTGGATCCTAAAAGGCGGGCGACATCCGCGTTGGAAAAATCAATGACCGACCCCACGCCGGCGTGGCCTGTCCCCTCAACGATAATCGCATCTTTACCGGCGGTCAAACGCTGAAACGCCTGCTCGATCAATCCTTGCAACTTATCCTTATGCGGATTGAGAATATACTGCTCGGTATACCCGCGGCCGATGGTGACCGGGCTCATGTCTTTAAGTTGTTGCTTGGTGCGAAACACCTCGCCCATCAGATAGGAGTCTTTGTCCACATCCATGTCCCCCACATGCACATACTGTTGGCCCACGGGCTTCATAAACGTCGTTTTCAGCCGTCTTTCTTTAAGGGCACGAAATAACCCCAAAGAAATCGTGGTTTTTCCGGCGTTTTGATGGATGGATGACAGAAAAATATTCTTAAAAACTTTTGTTTTCATCGTGCTCGCAGGAAATTGAGGGATTCAATATGAATCTATTATAGTATTTTGGGGAAGGAATTACTTAATTTTTTGTTTAAAGATGGCAGGCATTTCGTCAGGAACGTCCACGACCGTCACACCGGCGTCCTGAAGGATTTTACGTTTGGCTTCGGCAGTGGAATCCCCCGAAGAGATAATCGCTCCCGCGTGGCCCATACGTTTCCCTGGGGGCGCGGTGCGGCCGGCGATAAATCCGACGACCGGTTTTCGTTTCACGACTTCTTTTTTAATAAATTCTGCAGCGATTTGTTCGTCTTGTCCGCCGATCTCTCCGACCATCACGATCCCTTTGGTTTCATCATCGCGAAGAAACATTTCCAAAACATCGATAAATCGTGTGCCGATAATCGGATCTCCCCCCAACCCTACACAACTGGATTGTCCGATATTCGCTAAAGAAAGATTGTAAACAACTTCGTAGGTCAATGTTCCGCTGCGTGACACAACACCAATAGGCCCAGGCTTATGAATATGTCCCGGCATAATGCCGACTTTGCTTTTTCCAGGGGAAATGACACCCGGACAGTTTGGCCCCACAAGACGGCACGGCTTGTTTTTCATCGCGCGGCGCACGTCAACCATATCTAACACAGGAAGCCCTTCAGTGATACAAATGATCAACGGAAGGCCGGCTTGAATATCTTCCAAAATCGCTGCTTTCGCAAACTTGGCCGGAACATAAATCACCGCCACATTAGCGCCTGTTCTTTCTTTCGCCTCGGCAACACTATTAAACACAAGGATGCCTTCAACCATTTGGCCGCCTTTGCCCGGTGTCACCCCACCGACAACATTCGTCCCATAGGCCACCATCTGTTGAGTGTGGAAAGACCCGTCGTGCCCCGTAATTCCTTGGACAATCAGCTTTGTATTTTGGTCAACAAGAATGCTCATTTAGACAATTCCACAACTTTATTGACCGCTTCACGCATGGTAGAGTAGGTGTTGATCTCGTTCTTAGCCAAAAGTTCTTTGGCTTCCTTTTCGTTGGTTCCTGTTAAACGCACCACAAGCGGGACAGGAATATTAATTTGTTCTCTCGCTGCCAGAATCCCTTTGGCAATATCGTCGCAGCGCGTAATCCCGCCAAAAATATTAATCAAAATCGCTTTCACCTGTTTATTACGTAAAATGATTTTTAATGCACTAAGGACTTTCTCGGGATTCGAACTTCCCCCAACGTCTAAAAAATTGGCCGGCTGACCTCCGCTTAATTTAATAATATCCATGGTGGCCATGGCCAATCCCGCCCCATTAACGATGCAGCCGACATTGCCTTCCAATTTCACAAAACTAAGATTGGATTGTTTCGCTTCTAATTCATCCGCGTCTTCGTATGTTAAATCGCGCATTTTTTCTAACGCTTCATGGCGGAATAAGGCATTGTCATCAAAATTTACTTTCGCGTCGGCCGCGAGCAAATGGCCCTCCCCCGTGACGACAAGAGGATTAATTTCAGCGAGGGAACAATCGTTTTCAAAAAACACTTTAATCAGCCCCTGAAAAATTTTTGTCCCTTCCTGCTGGTGTTTACTGCCGGGGAAAATAGAGGAAATAAATGCGGGCCATCGGGCAAGATCGATCGTGTTTTTGCCTCCCAGATAAAATTTCTTGATGGCCGCAGGATTCATTTTAGCAGTTTCTTCGATGTCGACGCCCCCCTCGGCGCTGGCGATAAGGACAACATCATCACGGCCACTGTCAACGGTCACCGCAACATAAAATTCTTTTTTAATATCAATGGCTTTAACAACGAGGATCTTTTCGACAGGATACCCTTTGATGGATAATTTTTTAAGCACGTTAAAAGCTTCCCCCAATTCCTCTTTCGTGGCAACCTTCTTAATGCCTCCAGCTTTCCCCCGGCCTCCCACCAACACCTGAGACTTCAACACAACGGGATAGCCTGTCTCTTGAGCGATTACGAGCGCTTCCTTAATTTCGGTGGCCACGCGACCGTTGACAACAGGGAGTCCCGCACTTTTAAATAACTCGACCGCCTGATATTCATGGATCTTCATTCTTATCCTTTCCCTCGCCCCAAAGGATCGAGAGAATGCACCTATTTCGATCAATAAAATTCTAAAGCAAATTATTGCACCGGTGATTCATTGTCAACAGAGCTATCCTGGACGCTTTTATTGTCCGGTAAATACTGGGAAAGTTGCATCAATGTTTCATACCCGATTTTCCCATCAACTTTAAGCGAATGGGCTTGTTGAAAATTTCGGATCGCTTCTTGGGTTTTGGGTCCCAATTTCCCGTCCGTTGATCCGGGGTTAAATCCTTGCTCTTGCAAAATATTCTGGACCAGCTCAACGTTCAATTGCCCATTCACCATCAATCCTGTTTGCTGAAAAGCTCCTAACTTCTCCCACGTGTTTCGGTCCACAAAACGTGTCACCTCTAACCCATGGTCCTTTTGAAAATCGGCGATCGCCCGACGCGTTCGGGGCCCTAAAACACCGTCAATTTCCCCCGAATGATAGCCATAGAATTGCAATAAATTCTGTATTTGTTCAACGGGAGGATTAGCCTCTAAGGGGTCACTTTCCCCAATCACCTCTTTTTCCTCAGCGCCTTCCTTATGCAATAATTGATAAAGTTTTTCGCAGCCGCCACTTGTGACGATCAGCCCGATTAAACTGAAGGCCAAGATCCATTTGCGACAAAAAATATCCCTCATCACAAACTCCTTGTACGGTACTTATTATAGAATAAAAACGCTGATCGTCTAATCAATCTTCAGCAGAAATTGATTGTCGCCTTAAAGGGCCTGTGGTATCGTGTGAATATGACGAAAAACCATAAAATGATCGCCGGTGCCATCATTCTTTTTTTAGCCCTTAATTTTGTCCTGCGTCCCTACTTATATCAGCGAAGTGCGGTCAAATTGGTCCTTCGGGTTCTCGATGCCTGGAACAATGGTGATTTAACAAACGCTTACCCTGCATGGGAAGAACCTCAACAAGCTCCCCCTGTTTACAATTTAACATCGTATGAACTTTTGCAGAAAAATTTCTATCAAGACCAGGGAACGCGTCATGCTGAAATTTTGACTGAGCTTCAATTTCCCAACGACAACATTACCCCATCAGGGGAATGGATTTTCCATCTTAAAGAAACCCGAGGTGGATGGAAAGTCGTCGATTTTTATCAACAAAAAAGCCCTTAATCAACGATTAAGGGCTGAAGAGCTTACCCTGCCCCCACTTTACCAAAGATGTTCCTGGACCCATGCATCGAATCTCTTAATCCCCTCGGCGATCTCTCTGACAAGATTCCCTTGTTCGGAAGGTTCACCAGCATGTTCTTCTTGCGTCGCGTTAGTCACTGAAGCCTCGTTTTGCGTGTCGGTTGTCGCACATCCCTGGATACTTAAGATCATCATTAACCCCAACAATATCATCTTCTTTCTCACGTTTGCTCCTTTATGGTTCGACTTTCGCCCTGCCATCCTGATCTTATCAAAGGGCCCCTTTATCCAAATGCCTCGTTGAGGCGTTGGACGGTCTTCTCTTTTCCTAAAATGGAAATTGTGTCAAACAACCCGGGGCCCACTTCTTTTCCCGTTAGCGCAACTCGCACAGGATGAACCAAATCTGATGACTTTAGCCCTAACTCAGCGACGAGGTCACGGAATATTTTTTCCGTCGATGATGAATCAAACGGTTGAGTGTTTGCCAGCCGTTCACTCAGGAGCTTAAATTCTTTACGAAGATCGTGCGCCAGGTGTTTTTGGCGGATGTTTGCATCGATGCGCAGGCTGTCTTCAAAAAGAAAATCTGTCCAGCCCCAAAAATCTTTGAGGGTCGTCATGCGCCCCTTATACAAATCCACGATGGTTCTTAGCCTCTGACCGTCGATCTGTTCCAATAAACATCCTTTTTCTTGAAGCCCTGGCTTCAACAGATTCACCAAATCATCCGTATTCATTTTTTTAAGATATTGACTGTTCAACCATTCTAATTTATCCATGGAGAAAATGGCGGCCGCCTTATTGACTTTCTTAATCGAAAATTTTTTGACGGCGCTATCTAAATCAACCACTTCTTGATTATTGCCCGGCGACCAGCCTAACAACATTAAATAATTGACCAAGGCTTGGGGAAGAAATCCTTCTTGACGATAATCGCTGACCGCAACCGCCCCTGTCCTTTTAGATAACCGCCCTTCCTCTCCCATGATTAAAGGCAAATGCGCAAATTTCGGCGGGTGAAACCCTAACGACTGATAAATGATGAGCTGCTTGGGCGTATTGGAGATATGGTCCTCTCCTCGAATGACACAGGAAATTTCCATTAACGCATCATCCACCACGCAAGCAAAACTATAGCTGGGAGAACCATCGGATTTGATGAGGACCTGATCTTTAATTGTCGCAGTATCGAAGACGATTTCCCCGCGGATCAAATCATACAGCTTGATTTCTTGCTGCGGCATTCTTAAAATTACCGCATCCCCTTCGGCAAAGGCTTTGTCTTCCTTAATCAATCGCTGGGCATATTCGCGGTAAATTCCAAAGCGTTCGCTTTGAAAATATAATTCGTCCCATGTAAGCCCTAGCCATTTCATGCTATCGAGAATTTCGTCGACGAATTTTTGATCCGAGCGCTGACGGTCGGTGTCCTCAATGCGCAAAACGAATTTCCCGTTCTGCGCCTTGGCATACATCCAATTAAACAGGGCCGTTCGGGCACCGCCGATGTGTAAATACCCTGTAGGGCTGGGAGCGAATCTTACTTTAACCATATTGGTTCATTGGAATTGAGGGTTCTGATGGGAATTCAGGGTTTTGTTTTGCTGCCGATGGCCATTTTGCGCACAACGTCATTCAAGCGCTGCTGGTCTTTCTTCTCGACGCTTTCAAATTCAATCCCCAAATCATAACTTTGACCCTTTTGAGGAAATTCTTCCCGGTGCAAAACGTTCCACACAATCCGCCCTTTACAACGGATGTGTTCTTGTAAATCCATTAAATCCAATTCCAGGTCAACCTCCGAGAATGTCTTAATATCTTTTTTCAAAATAAGACAAATTCCTCCGACGCCGATGTTTTCTGTGTGCGCCAAAATAAATTCTTTTTTTGAGTCACCCTGATGGGCGAGAACCACCATGCACGGGTAATTTGCCCGTGGAAACTTTCTTCGATTAATCCCATCCCAACGAGACATCCAGATCTCCTTTTTGATTGCGTTCATCCTCTGTCCTTGGGGAATGTTTTTTCATAGTATAACATACATCGAAAAAGAGAAAACAGGCATTCTTCATTTTCTTAAAATTTCTTATACGCACGCAAAAGGCCGTTGTAAACGCGTGACATTTGTCGCACGGCCGGAACGTTCGTCGATGGCGACGACAACGCCGCACAACCTTACATCTTTTTCAGCAACGCCAAACCGGACGGGCATGCTTGTCAAAAATCGCTTGATAATTTTCTCCTTATCTTGACCAATCACTGAATCGTAAGGCCCCGTCATCCCCAAATCGGTGATATAGGCAGTCCCTCCAGGCAAAATTTTTTCATCCGCGGTCTGGATATGCGTATGCGTGCCGACGACCGCAGACACTTGACCATCGATAAAATGCCCCAGCGCGTTTTTCTCGCTGGTCGTTTCCGCATGCATGTCCACAATAATGATCGGCGTTTTTTTTCTAATCTCACCGACAATTCGCTTCAGTTCTTCAAAAGGGCATTTGACCGCGTGGCGCATAAAAACGCGGCCCAACACATTCACAACCCCAACGTTGATCCCCGCCGCCGTTGGTTTAATGCACCAGCCCTTGCCGGGAACTCCGTCAGGAAAATTGGCAGGGCGCAGGAGAAAGGGTTCGACCGCAAGGGGCACTTCCAAGTCTTTTTGGTCCCAAACATGGTCTCCCAGCGTAATGACATCACAGCCTGCTTTAAAAAACTGTTTGGCTAAAGAAGCGGTTAGTCCGGAACCTCCTGCAGCATTTTCGCCATTCACCACGACAAAATCGAGAGAAAATTCTTTTTTAAGATCATTCAACAGGCTTTCCACCGCCAAACGTCCCGGACTCCCGACAACATCACCAATGCACAAGATATTCATTATTTGGCAAACTCCACCGCGCGTTTCTCGCGCAAGACAATCACTTTGATCTGTCCGGGATATTCCATCTCCTGCTCAATTTTCTGACGGATTTCTCGGGCCAAAACGATGGCTTCGTCATCATTAATTTTATCAGGATCGACAAGGATACGAATTTCCCGGCCGGCCTGAAGGGCATAAGATTTCTGAATGCCTTTAAATGAATTCGCGATTCTCTCTAAATTTTCCAATCGCTTAACATACGTTTCTAATGTTTCCGCGCGAGCCCCGGGACGCGCCGCACTGATCGCATCCGCGGCGGCCACCAACGGGCCATAGACCGTCTTGGATTCGATTTCTTCATGGTGTGACTCAACGGCATTGGCCACCTCTTCACGCTCACCATATTTTCGCGCTAAATTACCGCCAACAATCGCATGCGTTCCTTCATCAGGATCTTGGCTGGCGACTTTGCCGATGTCGTGCAGCAAACCGGCGCGCATGGCAATCTTCACATCCAATCCTAATTGCGAGGCGATCGATCCCATCAGCATGGCGACTTCTTTAGTGTGCGCCAATCCATTTTGCCCATAGCTTGTCCGGAATTTCAATTTGCCGACGAATTTCAACAATTCGGGGTGCATTCCATGAATGTCTAAATCAAAAGCTGCTTTTTCGCCTTCCTCCCTAATAATATTTTCCAATTCTTTTTTGGCTTTCTCAACGACTTCTTCGATGCGGCCCGGATGGATGCGCCCGTCCGCAATCAGGCTTTCCAATGCAATGCGCGCGGTCTCGCGGCGGAACATATCGAATCCGGAAATCGTGACCGCCTCGGGGGTGTCATCGATAATAATATCGACACCGGCCGCGGCTTCTAACGCACGAATGTTCCGGCCTTCGCGGCCAATAATGCGGCCCTTCATTTCATCGCTGGGAAGAGGGACCACGGTCACTGTTGAGCCGGCCGTATGTTCAGAGGCGCATTTCTGAATTGCCGAGCTAATAATAAGACGCGCCTTCTTTTCTGCCGTTTCTTTAATTTCCTCTTCTGACGCACGGATCCGTGTCGCTTTTTCATGCAAAAGCTCTTCATCCAGGCGAGACAAAAGAAGCTTTTTAGCATCTTCCTCCGAAAGAGAAGCAATTTTTTGAAGCCGTGCCTTTTCTTCTTCCACAAGGCGAGCTAATTCTTGGGACTGCTTGACCACGCCTTCTTCTTTTTCTTGCAAAACAGTCAGCCGTGCACTGATGTCCTTTTCTTTCTTTTCTAATAAATCGACGCGCTTTTCAATATTTTCTTCTTTAAGCAACAACCTCTTTTCGGTTTCGGTAATTTCATCACGGCGCTGCTTTGTTTCGCGTTCAAAATCTTGGCGCAATTTAATGGCCAAGTCTTTGCCTTGTAAGTCTAAATCTTTTTTCCCTATTTCCGCTTGTTTTGACGCGGATTCCAATAAACGGCGGGCCTTTTCTTCACTGTCCTTTAATTTTTTACCGACAAAAAATCCTCGCAAAAAATAACCTGCCAAAATAAGGGCGATCGCCAAAAATGATAAGGAAAAACTTTGAGTATATGCATTTGCTTCTACCATGAGAATCTCCTCTCCAAAAGTAGACTGGTGCGCAACGATTAAAAAATAAATACTGATTTAGGAAAACGATTAATTGACAAGAACATGAGTCACGGCGACATCATGGTCCTGGCGGGGAAGTTGCTCAACGATTTGAAAATCAAAGGCGAGACCTACAGTTGGAACGCTTGAAGGTAATTTTTCTAGAAATCGGTCATAGTAACCCGCGCCTCGGCCCAAACGGTGGTTTTCTTTATCAAAGGCAAGGGCAGGAACAATAACCATGTCAATTTCATCAAACGTTAGAGGGCTGGATCCCGGGGCTTTTGGCTGGACAATGCCATAAGGCCCTGGTTCCAAACGACCTTCTAAATTTTCCAATAAAGTAGGAATCAATGTTCGTTGTTGTTGAAACACTCTAGGCAACCCTATTTTCTTTCCCATTTGGAATACTTTTTTCATCATGGAAAACGTCTCGACTTCCCCGTCAAAAGATGCATAAAACAAGATTAAAGATGCTTGTTCGAATTCCCGCATCTTAAAAAGCTTATCTTGAATGATCAAGCTTTTTGTTAATCGCTCTTCCTCCTTCTGATTTCTTAAAAGCGTTACGAGCCTTTCTCTAAGGATTTGTTTTCTATGTTTCACTGAAACACTTCATTGTTAATGATTGTGGGTTACACAATTGGGGGTATCTTAGCATTTTTTAAAAAATTAGACAACAATAAATTTAGGGGTATAAATACTTGTAAATTAATGAGATAGGGTGGAGGGAATCATAAAAATCCCCGCCTGTGCCGTCGGAGCAGATAAGTG
The DNA here is from genome assembly GCA_020053475.1 of Candidatus Omnitrophota bacterium. GTDB lineage: Bacteria > Omnitrophota > Gorgyraeia > Zapsychrales > Zapsychraceae > JAGVNC01. The sequence goes on from JAGVNC010000028.1 coordinate 23,143, forward strand.
GTGAACCAGTTCACCAAGTGGGAGCCTCTTTAAGCTGTCCAAGGACAGCCTAAAAGATAAGCGATTGGCGGCTTATAAAAGCCGGCAATATGTCCCTTAACAAAAGTATTGGTTCTTTTAATCATGCCCCTAACGTACACTGCAGGGATTTAATCGGATTATATCACGGCTGGGAAGGAAATCCAGTTTTATCTAATCATGGCGCTGCAATCACGGGCAAGCGTTTGCACAAGGCCTTCATGGGCCGTATTGACTTCTTGTTCCGTTAGCGTGCGCTCACTGGACTGATAAATGAACGAAATAACGATCCCTCGGCGGTCAGGGGCAATCTTTTCTCCTAAATATTGCTCAACAAAACGCACTTTGGACAAGATGGGAATGTGTTGTCGGTGGATTACATTAAGCACGTCTTGATAAAAAATGCTTTTGGGCACCGCCAAACTGACATCGCGAACAATCGCCGGATATTCTGATAAAGAAGCAAAAGGCGGTGGGGATTGAACTGTTGAATAAACAGCTTCTAAATCCAATTCGGCATAAAATACGTGGGGCTGTTTAATACCAAATTGCTGCAAAATTGTTTGATTGATTTTACCCAAAAACCCAATGTGTTTGTCGTCATCCCGGATAACAGCGCCTTGCCTTGGCTCAAAGATAGGGAGCTCTTGCGGCTCGACAACCCACTGAGGATGTTGAATCGACCCGACAGACTCGATGAAAGCCCCTTTAAGATCGTAAACATCAACCTCTTCGCCCCCTTGCGGTTTCCGCCAATCTTGAGTACGAGTCCCCGCCATGATCATGGCTAGCGTTTCTCGCTCCCCTTCTTTCATATAAATCTTTCCTGTCTCAAAAAATTTTAAATCCTTTTCCCCATGATTCATGTTCATCTGGACAATCTTTAACAGGCTGGGGAATAACGAAGGACGCATCATCTCTTGATCTTGCGAAAGAGGGTTGACAACTCTTAGGCTCGGCAAATGATCTAATTTTGCTTTTGTTAAATCGCTACGATGGATCATCGAATAACTAACCACCTCATCAAATCCTTGGGCTTGGCACTGGATTTTTAATTGATTTCTAAGCTGACGCCTAGGATCGGGAGCAACGTTCGTGGCGCTGATGCAAGGAAGCCGGGACGGGACCTCTTCATACCCGATGATCCTGGCAACCTCTTCCATCAGGTCTTCTTGGCCCACCACATCCCGGCGAAAAGACGGAGGGCAAACATGCCAGACGCCTTTGTCTCCTTTGTCGACGACAAAATCCAGGCTGGTAAAAATACGTTGGCATTCGGCAGAAGTCAGTTGTACACCTAAAAAAGAGTTGATTGCTTCGCATGATACAGAAATAACGGGTTTCTCCATGTGTTTTTTCCCGACACGGACGTCCGCCGCTTGGACCAACAATCCCCCGGCGTTCTTTAAAATCAACATAACGGCGCGTTCGGCGGTTGTCTTCACGCTGCCGGGGTCGACCCCGCGCTCAAATCGATACGACGAATCGCTGCTTAACCCTAATTTGCGTGAAGCTCGACGGATAAGAATAGGGTTGAAATACGCGCTTTCCAATAAAATATTTTTTGTTTGGGCTGTCACTTCCGTGCCCTTGCCCCCCATAATCCCGGCAATGGCCACAGCCTGTCTTGCATCAGCAATGACCAAAATTGACGGATCAAGCGTGCGTTCAACATTATCGATTGTAACGATTGTCTCGCCGGCGTGCGCCCGGCGGACAATGATTTTCTGGCCGCTTAATTTATCATAATCAAAAGCGTGCAAAGGTTGCCCTGTTTCCATTAAACAAAAATTCGCGATGTCCACAACGTTATTAATGGAGCGGACCCCAATGCTTTTTAATCGTTTTGTCATCCAGAGCGGTGTTTTATCCATATCCACGCCTTCGATCACGCAGGCGATGTACTGCTGGCATCCTTCTTTATCCAGGATCGTGACAGGGAATTTTTTTGATGGCCACTTGATTTTCGACAGGGGCGGAAATTCTTTTTTCTTCCCTAAGATAGCCGCCGCTTCGCGCGCTATCCCTAATACGCTTAAACAATCGGCGCGATTAGGGGTGACTTCAATCTCGAAAATCATGTCGCCATCGACCGAGTAAATGCGCTCCACTTCCATGCCGGCCATGCTGAATTTATGCGCCAGTGTTTTGCCGGGGATTCCGACGGCAACGTAATCTTTTAGCCAATTGAGACTTATTTTCATAAAAAATTAAAATTGTTTTAAAAATCGCTGGTCGTTCTCAAAAAAAACACGGATATCCTGAATCCCGTAACGCAACATGGCAATCCGCTCGACTCCTAAGCCAAACGCCAACCCGGTGTATTTCCCCTCAGGGTATCCAACCGCTTTAAAAACGGCCGGATGCACCATGCCGCATCCCATAATCTCTAACCATTCTTTCTTGCCATGCTTCCACGAAATATCCACTTCGGCCGAAGGCTCGGTAAACGGAAAAAAATGCGGCCGAAAGCGCATTTGGATGTCCGGGCCAAAAAATCGTTGGCAGAATGTCGTTAACAGCCCCTTGAGATGGAAAAATTTGACATCGTCCGCAACTAACAACCCCTCGATTTGATGAAACATAAACGAATGACTGGCGTCGACGGCGTCCGGACGGTAGACCTTCCCCGGAATAATGACGGCCAGCGGCGGCTTGTGCGCCTTCATGATACGGACTTGGCCGGGAGACGTATGGCTGCGCAGCAATAATTTTTTTGTTTTATCGCCGGGGTCGGCGACATCCAGATAAAACGTATCAAACCCGTCGCGGGAAGGATGATCGGCCGGGATGTTTAACCCCTCAAAGTTGTTTTCTTCGCTTTCAATCTCCGGGCCCTCCATAACGGCAAACCCTAATTTCTCAAACAACCCACAAATTTCATCGATCGCCTGAGATAGAATGTGACGATGCCCGACGGGCCAACCAATCCCGGGCAATGTAACATCAAAAAATGGCGAAGAGGCGCTTTTTTTTGTTTGCTGGACCTCATCTTTCTTGGCGTTAATCAATTGCGTTAAAAGATTTCTTAGCTCATTGACCTGCTTGCCGACAAGGGGCTTTTCTTCGGGCGAAAGACGGGGAAGGGAATCAAAAATATCCGAGACTAAGCCTTTCTTGCCTAAATATTTAATCCGAAAGGCTTCGAGGGCCTGTAGATCGTGGACGCCTTCAATGTCCTGATGAACACCTTGATGGATTTGAGCAAAATCCCAAGCCATGTTGTTTGGTCCTTGTGCGAACGCTAACAAATTGGGCCCTTGTTCACAGGGCCCTCAATGCAAAATGATCACTAGGAATATCCTGAACCCATCGCCTCTAATCTTTGGCTTTATCTGTCGCCTTGGCTTGTGCAGATGATGTGTCTTTGGATAGTTTAATCAGTTTTTTAAAAGCTGCGGGAGAATGGATTGCCATTTCCGACAAAACTTTGCGATCAATCGCTACTTGCGCGTCGATTAGTCCTTTGATAAAACGGCTGTAATTGAGCCCTTCTTCCCGACAAGCGGCGTTGATCCGAACGATCCACAACCTTCGGATCTCACGTTTTCTGACCTTACGGTCACGATATTGATAAGTTAACCCTTTGCGTAGGGAACGCAACGCCTGCGCATGTCGTTTACTACGCTGAGCGTATTGCCCCTTCGCTTGTTTCAGGACTCTCTTTTTGCGTCTTTTTGACGATGCTGCATGCTTGACTCTAGCCATAAGGCAATAGCCTCCTTATTTTTTTCAAATCAGCCGACGAGACATAACTGCTGTGGCGCAGTCGGCGCTTGGCTTTGCGTGATTTCTTACGCAAAATATGTCCTCGGCGGGCGCTTCGCTTCTTTAATTTTCCCGACTTGGTGCGCCGGAACCTTTTTGCAGCGGAACGATTCGTTTTTAATTTCGGCATAATGTAATTTCCTTTCCCATATCCAAGTTAATCCGGCACTTGGCAGATTGACTCACGAACTTTTGGCCGCCTTTTCCGCCTGCGGAGCAAAGACAACAGACATCACCCGGCCTTCTAAAAACGGAGATGATTCCGGCTGCCCATATTCTTTCAAGTCAACAATCGAACGCTCCACAATTTTTTGGCCGATATCCCTGTACATTAATTCCCGCCCGCGGTAAAACATATTGATTTTAACTTTATCTTTTTTGTTCAAAAACCCGATCGCTTGCTTAATCTTGATTTGATAATCATTCTCATCAATATGCGGCTTCATGCGGATTTGCTTTAAGTGGACAACCTTTTGATTGCGGCGCATTTTCCGTTCTTTTTTCTCCTGATCATATTTATATTTGCTAAAATCCATGATGCGGCAAACCGGAGGCTTCGCCGTCGGAGAAATCTCGACAAGGTCCAACTCATGTTCTTTGGCCAATTCAATGGCCCGCTTGATCATGACAACGCCCAGCTGTTCGGCCTCAGGGCCGATGACCCGTACCTCCGGGGATTTAATACGCTCATTGACACGAATAAATTTTTGGATAGGATTCCCTCCTTTTAATTTTTGTCTTTAATTTTTTGCTGAATCATTGTTAAAAACTCGTTGAACAACATCCCGCCTTTTTCGCCTTCATGATAAGAACGAACAGCCATTTTCTTCTCTTGTTTTTCTTTGTCCCCCACAACAAGAATGTAGGGAATCTTGCGGACCGTGGCTTCACGCACACGCTTGCCTAAACTTTCGTTTCTGTGGTCAATTATAGCGCGCACGCCATGGCTTTGTAAATTCTCTTTTAATTCTTCTGCATACCCATAATGATTTTCTCTGATGGGAATAATCGCCGCCTGAACCGGTGCCAACCAAACCGGGAATGCCCCGCCGTAATGCTCGATCAGCGTCCCCAAGAAACGCTCTAGGCTCCCTAAAATCGCCCGATGGATCATGATCGGGGAGCTTTCCCCTCCGGATTCGTTGATATACCCTAATTTAAACCGCTCCGGTAATGAAAAATCGCATTGGATCGTCGCACACTGCCATTGTCGCTTGATCGCATCGCGCAATTTAATGTCAATTTTCGGGCCGTAAAAGGCGCCTTCCCCTTCGTTAATCTGATACGTTAATTTCTTTTCTTCCAATGCGGCTTGCAACGCGCGCGTGGCCGTTTCCCAATTTTTTAAACTTCCGATATATTTTTCCGGACGCGTACTTAATTCAATGTCTATGTCTTTGAACCCAAAATCATTCATCACCTCAAACACAAAATCAATAACGCCTTCGACTTCTGCCTTGACTTGATCCTCTCGGCAGAAAATGTGGGCGTCGTCCTGGGTAAATCCCCGGACACGTAAAAGCCCGTGCAAAACACCGGCCTTTTCTCGACGATAAACAGTTCCTAATTCAAAATAGCGGATCGGCAGGTCACGGTATGACCGCGTCTTGGAGCGATAAATCAGGATGTGCCCCGGACAATTCATCGGCTTGACCGCAAACTCTTCGTTATCGATTTTGAACAAATACATATTCTCGCGATAATGCTCAAGATGCCCGCTTTCTTCCCACAATTTATTCTTTAACAAGTGCGGAGTCATGACCAAGTCGTACCCGCGGGCCAAATGTTTTTCACGCACATAATCTTCGATGATCTTACGAAGCATGGCACCCGCCGGATGATAAAACACAACCCCTGCCCCGGCAGATTCGTGATAAAAATTGAAAAGGTCTAATTGCACGCCTAATTTACGGTGGTCGCGTTTTTGCGCTTCCTCTAACATCTTAAGATGTTCATCGAGTTCTTGTTGGCTAAAAAACGCGGTGCCATAAATCCGTTGTAATTTGGGCTTTGTTTCATCGCCGCGCCAATAAGAACCTGCCACTGACAGCAATTTGAATGCCTTGATCTGCCCTGCGTTATCGACGTGCGGCCCCTTGCAAAGATCAAACCATTCCTTGCCGGTATTAACAATAGATACTTCCTTGTCGGGGATGCCTTCGATCAGCTCAACTTTATAATTTTCCTTCATTGTCGCAAAGAGATTGATCGCTTCGGCGCGTGACAGGGACGACTGCGTAAATGCCGGCTTGCGCTCAATGATTTGGCGCATGGCCTTTTCAATCTTTTTCAAATCCTCGTCGGTAAATGGCTCGGCGCGCTCGAAATCATAATAAAATCCGTTATCGATGGCCGGGCCGATGGTCACCTTCACCTGTGGCCAAAGCTGTTGGACCGCCTGGGCCATCACGTGAGAGCAACTATGGCGTAATTTGTCTAAATCTGTTTTATATTCCATAAGTTTGTTGCTTGTCCCGTGGAAGGCTTCGCCTTCCCGGGATTTAATCCCCGAAATCGCCTTGCGATTTCAGGGGATCGCTTGTCGCTTGTCGCTCGAGAGACGAGAAACCAGCAACTAGCGACAAAATCTGGTGGACCCGAGAGGAGAACCTCAAACCAAATGGACCCGACAAGACTCGAACTTGTGACCTTTTCCATGTCAAGGAAACGCTCTAACCAAACTGAGCTACGGGTCCGGATTTAAATTCGAAATCCAAATCTCGAAATTCGAAACATCTGTTTCGTGCTTCCCCGGCCCGCGGCTTTTAGCCGTCCCCTGAAATCGCAGAGCGCTTTCGGGGATTAAATTCCAGAAAGGCTTTGCCTTTCATGGAACAAAGCGGCGGGGCGGGCGGATTTCGTATTGAGAATTTTTTTACACATGGGCAAGGAGGGAGTCGAACCCTCACAGCCTTACGGCCACAGGATTTTAAGTCCTGCGTGTATGCCATTCCACCACTTGCCCAGTAAAATCAGCGACCAGTGGTCAGTGCACAGTGATCAGAAAAGGAATATCGCGCATGTTCGTATCTTTCTGGCCACTGACAACTGAACACTCTCCACTAAACTTAAGGCGCGAATCGGAATCGAACCGATGTATAGTGGTTTTGCAGACCACTGCCTTACCACTTGGCTATCGCGCCACGTTCAAATATCAATCACACAACTCTTGTGACGGCTTGGACAATATCTTCCACGTCGGCGATATGGCCATCATCGGTGATGCCGCAAGCCAAATTCCCCTTCACCGGTTCAATAAATTTAATCCCGTATTTTTTAAGCTTAGCGCAATTGTCCTGCACAATCTTATTTTGATACATATGGGTATTCATGGCAGGAGCAATCAGGATGGGTGCTTGAGTTCCCAAAAGAATGCATGTCAATAAATCATCGGCGATGCCGCAAGCAATTTTTCCGATAATGTTGGCAGTGGCGGGCGCGATCAAAACACAATCGGCACTTTCGGCCAATCGAATGTGGGGCATTTGCCAGGCCGATGCCGCATCCCTCAAGGACGAACGATAAACCTCTTCTCCGGCGAGACTTGATAATGTTAAAGGCGTAATAAAGTGTTCGGCCGATTCGCTCATGACCACAGAAACGTTATATCCTTTTTCCTGGAGTCGGCGCAAAATATCGGCAGCCTTATAAGCTGCGATGCTCCCCGTTACACCTAAAATAATCCGCTTATGTTTATTCACGACGAACCATCTTTTGGGTTATTTTTTCTTAGATTCTTTTGAAAGGGCTTCGGTTCGATCAGCGGCGGCTTGTTTGGTCATAACCTTGCCTTTGAGGATTTCTTCAAGGGCAATGGTTGTTGTTTTCTCGGACATAGACATTTCGACTAATTTCGGTTTTCCCTCAGCCAGTTCCTGCGCACGTAAAGCAGCCAATCGCACTAGTTTATAAACGCTCCACTCTGCCCTGGGTAACAAATTCTCGATGGGTTGTCTCATCGTCATAAATATTTCTCCTTTTAAAAACCAACGACTTAATAAAATATAGTTTTAGTATTATATATATCCAAGAAATAGGGACTATATATAGCATAAGCCTTTCGTCTTGTCAATCTTCCCATCAGGCGGGCCTGAAAAAGCGAGCTTGGCCCGGGAGTGGCTCCTTAGCGCTGGACGATCCTTAAGATGAGCTTCGCAAGTTGTTGATAACAGCTGGAAAAATTGTCATTCACAATCACATAGTCGTATTCGCGGGCTTGTTTCATTTCTTCGCTGGCCACTTTCATGCGCAGGGACAGGCTTTGGTTTGTTTCGGTGCCTCTTTGCTTTAAGCGTTCCTTCAAAATAGCCAGGGATGGAACTTTGACAAAAATAGTGATGGCATGCGGCAGTTTTCGGCGGACGACATTGGCCCCCTTGACATCGATTGTTAGCAAAACGTTTTTGCCTTCTTTTAATAAATCCTTCACACCCTTTTGGGGCGTGCCGTAGTAGTTACCAAAAACTTTTTGCGATTCCAGAAAATGCCCCGACCGTTTTTTGAATAAAAAGGCCTTGGGGCTGATAAAAAAATAATCCCGGCCATGTTTTTCTCCAGCCCGTCGGGAACGTGTCGTGATCGACACACAGCGGATCAAACGCCCGGACAGTCTTTTACTCGCCAAGATTTTCTGATAAAGTGTCGTTTTCCCGGATCCGGAAGGCCCGGAAAGAATGATGATTTTCCCTCGACGCATGGATGGCGATGAACCCTTCTTCCTTGGAAGGCTAACAATGACGCATCGAGAAGTTACTCGACGTTTTGTGCCTGTTCGCGGATTTTTTCTACTTTTCCTTTCAGGGCAATCACCTGATTGGAAACAATTTTATCTTGTAATTTGGACCCGATGGTGTTGGTTTCCCGCTGCATTTCTTGAGCAATAAAGTCAATTTTCTTGCCAATCGCCGCAGAACTTTTCAACAGAATCTTCATCTCTTCGACATAATGCCTGAGCCGCATCAACTCTTCGCTGACATCGTTACTTTTACGAAAAGAAACGATTTCATCATGCGTTAATATTTTTTGCTTCTCACGTAAAATATGGCCATAGCGCCCTTGAATTTTTTGGATCCGCTGTTGCATGCGCCGTAAAAGGACATTAATGTCCGCCGCCAAACTCTTGCCTTCCCGCAGGCGCATGCGTACCAAATCGTTCAAGGCTTGATCGATAGAACGACGGAACGCCGGCCATATCGCATCTGGGTCGATGAATGTTTCCTTGGCCTCAACAACACCCGGGAGCTTGACGACATCCGACAATGTTAGATCATTTTCAAACCCAAATTCACGCTCTAGTTGATGAATAAACTTTAAATGTTGACGGACAATATCTTTGTTTAACGATACAGCAATGGTGGGTTTTTCGATAATTTTAAAATTGACCGTAATGCGCCCCCGTTCGATGTGTTTTTGCAACAAGCTGCGCAAACGATCTTCGAATGCGGCGAATCCCCCGGGAAGATAAAATGTCACATCAAAATAGCGGTGATTCAATGTTTTGATTTCGACCAACGCCCTTAACTTTCCAACGGCCACTTCTTTGGTACCAAACCCTGTCATCCCCTTAATCATGAACGTCCCTTCGCTTTTGATTGTTGAATATGTTGAGAAAAGCCGCGCACTTCCGCCGGGGTAAACCATAAGCGTATTTCCCGTCGCGCCTCTTTCGCATTCGACGAAACATGGACAACATTTTCATAAACGCCTTTGGTCGTGATGCGCCCAAACGCCCCTCGAATGCTGCGCGGGTTGGCTTCCTCGGGGTTCGTGGCGCCGGCAATGGCCCGGCAGCGTTTGATGGCCTGGTCTCCATAATACACCATCACCAAAACACTCCCAATCCCATTTAATTTTCCCGACAAATAATTAATAATCTCTTCGAAAAAAGGCTTGTTCCTTAATTGTTCATAATGCGCCGCGGCCAACGCCCGCGTAACTTTCGCCATCTTAATCCCGACGAGTCTTAAAAAAGGAGTGTCGTAACGATCCAAGACGGGGCCGATGAGCCCTCGCTGAATGCCGTCCGGCTTAATAATGACTAAGGCTGATTCGTTCATTTGTGCGAAATGGTTCTAACAATGCGATCCAGATCTTCTAGCGAATAATATTCGATCATGATTTTCCCGCGCTTCACTCCTCCGGCGATCGTCACCTTGGTCCCTAAAAGTTTTTGTAGCCCTTCTTGGAGAGTCGCGATCTGGGGGTGTTGTGCCATCGATCGTTTTTGTCGACGAGACTCTGGTTTTCCGGCGTTGACCAAGCGTTCCGTTTCACGCACGGACAATTGTTTTTTGACAATCAATTGATAAATCCTCTTCATCTCGGACGTTGAGTCCGCGGACAATAACGCCCGGGCGTGCCCGACGGAAACAACATCTCCGTAAAGGCTTTTCTTAATCTCTTCGGGTAAATTCAGCAAGCGCAGCATGTTGGTGATCGTCGAGCGGTCTTTCGCGACCGATTGGGCGACTTCGTCATGTGTGTAATGGAACTCCTCAATCAATTTTTTATAGGCTTCCGCCTCTTCCATCGGATTTAATTCCTGCCGCTGAATGTTTTCAATCAAGGCAATCACCAAGGCTTCCCTGTCAGTCACATCTTTGACAATGGCCGGTACTTGCGTTAACCCCAACGCGCGCGCTGCTTTTAATCGTCTTTCTCCGGCAATGATTTCATATCCCGTATCGGTGCGACGAACCAATATCGGCTGCAAAACACCTTTCTCTTTAATCGACGCTTTTAATTCATCGAGCTTGTTCCCATCATAATTTGTCCGCGGCTGAAGACGACTGTCTTTGATGAGTTCAACTTGTAAAAAATTCACCCCATCTTCCTTTGAAGCCGTGGCCTTTTCGGGAATGAGCGCCGCTAATCCTTTTCCCAATGCTTTTGACATGATCACATCCTCCAAGTGTTCAATAATTGAACATTATTTAACATCCCCAATATTCATTTAGGCCTCAGCCTTGACATTTCCCAACTTATTGGTATTAAATGATTTATATTCTTTTAAAAATTCGCGCGCGAGTTCATCATATTTCTTAGAGCCGATCGATGCTGGATCGTATTGATTAATCGGCTTCCCAAAGCTGGGCGCTTCACTTAATTTAACATTGCGAGGAATAATCGCTTTGTAGACTTTATCTTTAAAATGATTTTTAATTTCATTAATCACTTCTTCGGTTAAGTTGGTACGAAAATCGGCCATCGTTAACAAAACGCCTTCGATGTGTAAATGAGGATTGAGGCTGTCTCGGATCAGACTAATTGTACTTAAAAGCTGTGATACCCCCTCTAGGGCGTAAAACTCACATTGGATGGGAACAAGAATCGAATCGCACGCAACTAACGAATTCAAGGTTAAAAGGCCCAAAGATGGCGGCGAATCAATGAAGATGTAATCATATTGATCTTTGATTGAGTCCAAAGCTCTTTTGAGTCTTGTTTCGCGAGAAATGGCGCCGGCAAGTTCAATTTCGGCGCCGGTTAGATTGATATTACAAGGAAGGATTGAAAGGTTGGGATAGGCGGTTTGAAGAATGACATCGGCGATTTGCGATCTATTAAGTAGAATCTCGTAAACAGAGGATCCTAATTCATTTTTGTTGACCCCAATCCCGCTAGTTGCATTCCCCTGCGGATCAGCATCGACAATAAGCACCTTTTTGCCTAATTCGGCTAAAGCTGCGGATAAATTAACCGTTGTTGTTGTCTTTCCTGTGCCGCCTTTTTGATTACAAATGCTTATAATCTTGCCCATAGTTTGAGATCCCGTGGAAGGAAAAACCTTCCCGGGATTTTAAATCCCTGAAATCGCAAAGCGATTTCAGAGGATGTTTCACGTGAAACGTTCATTTATCCAAGATTGGCATGTTTCACGTGAAACATTACCGATAATTCTATTTTCTATGAATTCAGAGAAAAATCAAGAAAATTGTTGTTTTTCTTTAATGGAGACTTTTATTTTGGCGGGCTTGGCACCCTCCATCCCGAAAAGGCCCTTCTTTTCTTCGCAGACGATCTTGACGACAATATCATCCCGGGTGACATTAAGAAGCTTAACCGCTTTCTCAATGGCCTCTTCTACGTCACCCCCTTCAACCTCTATGCTTTTGGACACTTTTTTTCTCATGCGATAACCGGTTGATTCTTGTACATCCGATATTGGGTAATCGTGGAAAAAATATAAAACATCGTAAAATATAGCGTCAATCCGCTCGCAAATTTATAGAAAATGAACCCCATCATAATAGGCATCATGATCATCATCATTTTTTGCTGAGAAACCTGGGCCGCATCAGTCATTACCATGTTTTTGCTGGAAATCTTCTGCTGATAGAACATAATAAAAGCCATTAAAAGCGGCAGCAAATTGAGCTCATTGCCTATAATAGGTAAACTGTGCGGAAAAACAAACAAGCGATCAGGCTCAGATAAGTCTTTGATCCACAAGAACTTAGCATTTTTAAAGGCTACTGATCGCCATAAAACCTGATAAAGTCCAATAAAAATTGGCATTTGAAATAGAAACGGAAGGCATCCTCCAAAAGGGTTGATTTTCTCTCTTTTGTAAATCTCCATCATCTCTTGATTCATTTTTTGGGGATTATTCTTATATTTTTCCTTTAAACTCGCGATTTTAGGCTGGATGCCCTGAATTTTCTTCATGGATAACATCCCGCGGATCGTCAACGGGTATGTCACCAAATAAATAAGGCTGCTAATGAGAATAATGACGATTCCCCAATTGGGGATAAATTTATAGAAGGCATGCATCGCAGAATAAATGATCTTGGCAATCCCATCAAACAAGCCAAAACGGTAAAACATCTGGATTTTTTCAAATCCTTCTTTGTATTTGCGCAAAAGCCTGATCTCTTCGGGGCCCGTATAAATAAGGCTATCAAAAACAGCCGTCCCTGCGCTTTCAATATTCTCGTCGGGAGAATGAATCGACACCTTTAGGTGGTGTTCATCCAAGGCATTGATTTTGTAACCAAATGTCTCGTAGCGCGGCTTGATGATTGTGCAGAAATATTTATTTCGAAAACCGACCCATTCAATCGCTTCATTGGCTTCTTTATTTTCCTTATCGGAAAATTTAAAAGCGTTGTTCTTCCTTATAGTTGAATTTTTAGCGAAGACAACGTATTCATTGAGAGGTTTATCAGTATCCCGTGTTTTGGGATTGTTTTGATTGGACATATCCAATTCATAACCAATTGTCGAGCCATTAATCAGTTTGGACATTTCTGACTTATTAATGATCTTGGTCTTTGTTTGGATTATAAATTCTCCTTGGACAATTTCATAAATTCTTTCTATTTTAATATCACTTGATTCCCATTCATATTTGATAAAGTTTTCTCTTAACTCACTTGCATTATAAATATTTGAATCAAAGCTCAGCAAATAGTTAATGCTTGTTAAAGGAAAAGAGACCCGATATTCCTTTAAGCGAATATTTTTAATCGTCCCTCCAATATTAGAAAATTCAACGATCAGCTTGTCCGATTCCAAAGTACTTATTTGTTCATTGTCTATTGGCTTAAGCACAACTGTATTTTGCTCAACCGGGAAAGAAGGAGGGCGAGAGGAAGGACTGGTCGCCGTTGAATCCGCAACTTGTTTATTATCAACAACTTGTGTTGTTTCTTTTAGCGGGCGCCTAGGCGGAGGGAATAAAACAGACCACGCAAACAAAACAAGAAAAGATAAGACAACGGGAATGATTAATCGTTTTTCCATAGTTAAACCGGATCGTAACCACCCTTAAAAAGGGGGTTGCATTTCAATATTCGCAAAAAGGCCTTCGTTAAGCCACGGCCTAGGCCATATTTACTCACAGCATCGAGGGCGTATTGGGAGCAGGAAGGGGTAAATCGACAAGCTGGAGGGAACAGCTGGCGACTAACGCATTGATATCCTTTGACAAGCGCCCGAAAGATAACGGCCATGGATTAGTTCTCCCGCTGATGCTTGGCTTAAGCGACTCGCTTGCGGCCCTTGGCGCGTCTTCGGTTCAACGTTTTTCGTCCGCTTTTACTGCGCATCCTCTTACGAAAACCGTGTCGTCTTTTTCCCTTAATATTTGTTCGCGCTTTTAAATGCTTTTTCATAGTTGGACAATTATAACATAGAGCTTTAGGGAGTCAAGGTCTTTCCTTTTTTAGAGGCTCAAAACGTTTGTAAATACAAATAGTTACGGCAATTTTGGAATCATCATCCTTCCGACGAGAATCATGGTTGAGTGCCCTTCGGCGCGTTTTGGAAGAAAGAATCTGTCCTTCAATCACTTGCCATCCCGGGGCCGAGGAAAAATTAATTTGAAATAAAAATTTTCTTTGTTATAATAAAACAACTTTCTGGGATGATCATTCTTTTGTCGCGTAAAATATTGCAAACTTTCCGGATCAATAGAAATTTTGCTGTCAACCAAAACATTTTGTGCGCCCTTAAGCGATTGTGAGTCTAAAAAGTTTTGGGCATCGGTTTTGTTTTAGGGTAATTCAGGCTATTCACCCCTGTGGATAACCTGTGAAAATCTTTTTTAAAAGACTGCAAGGCTATATTTATCAAATATTTACGCTATTAGAATATTTGCATTGCTTTGATTGAATGAGTTCATTATGAGTTTATCCAACGTTTGGAAAAAAGCCCAAGACATGATCAAAGAGAAGGTAGGGACAACCTCTTATGATACATGGTTCTCGACGCTGCAAGTGAAGGAACAATCCCCGCAAACTCTGGTGATCGAAACCCCGGATGAATTTTTTAAAAGTTGGATTGTCGAACATTATCAACCCTTTATTGATGAAACCATCCATTCTTTGCACGAAGGCCCTATTAAGATTGAATATACGGTGAACACCGATTTAATCGAAAAAACCACTCAATCCCGCTTATCGAAATTTGAGCAAACATTCGTTGAAGACAAATCGCCGAAAGCGGTATTAAATGCCCGCTTTACGTTTGAAAATTTTGTCATTGGGCCGTCTAATCGATTTGCGTGCGCCGCAGGATTAGCCGTCGCCGAGGCCCCGGCCAAAGCATATAACCCTTTCTTTGTGTATGGCCAAGTTGGGTTAGGGAAAACCCATCTGATTCAAGCAATTACCCATAAAATCCGCCAGCTTAACCCCAGCGCAAAAATTTGTTATATTACCTCGGAGCGGTTCACGAACGAGCTGATTGAGGCGATTCGCCATCAATCCACGCCGAACTTTCGGAAAAAATATCGGGAAATTGACGTTTTGCTCATTGATGACATTCATTTTATTGCCGGCAAAGAATCGACCCAGGAAGAATTCTTCCACACGTTTAACGCGTTGCATGATAATCGAAAACAAATCATTATTACATCCGATCGGCCGCCCAAAGAAATCACCAACTTAGAAGAACGGCTGCGTTCACGCTTTGCCTGGGGACTGATTGCCGATGTTCAGCCTCCGGACTTTGAAACGCGCGTGGCAATCTTGCGTAAAAAAATCGAAAAAGAACCCATCCATGTTCCCGACGACGTTATTTATTTTATTGCCGAACAGGTGCCCACCAATATTCGTGAACTAGAGGGGGCGTTGATTCGTGTGGCCGCTTATTCATTGTTGGAAGACAAGGTGATTTCGCTGGAGATGACCAAAGTCGTTCTCAAAGACATGGTGAAGGAGGCCACGAAAATTATTAGTATGGAGATGATCCAAAAATCCGTAGCCAACCATTACCAGATTTCATTGGCTGAGTTACGCGCCAAACGTCGAAATAAGAACATTGTTTTCCCCCGGCAAATGGCAATGTATTTAGCGCGCCAATTAACGAAAATGTCGTTACCGGAGATTGGGAACTCTTTTGGCGGGAAAGATCACACAACGGTCTTACATGCCTGTAAAAAGATTGAGCAAGAAATGTTGAAAAGTACCGACATTAAACACACGATCCTTGAGTTAACTTTAGTTATTAAGAACCCTTAGTCTAGATATCCAAAGGCATTGAACAATTAAAAAGGTTGTAAGTTATTAGAAAAAAATATTTTATATTTTTATTAGATTTATCCACAGGCCCTATTACTAAGGCTACTAATTGTTCTTATTAAAATATATAAGTAGGAGGTTGTTAATAATATGAAAATTAAGTGTTCTAAGGATGTTTTAATGCAGGGAGTTCAGGCTGTCCAAAACGTTGTTTCGCCAAAAATTACATTACCTATTCTCTCTAATATTCTTTTAGAAACAAAAAAGAATACATTGTATTTAACGGCGACCGACTTAGATATTGGGATCTCTTGTGAAATTCCTGTGGAAGTAATTCTGGATGGGGCGATTACGGTTCCCGCCAAGCGATTTAGCGATATTATTAAGGAGCTGCCTTCCGGAGATGTGGTGGTCCATGCGAAGAAAAATTATCAGGTGGATATTGAAGGCAATAATTTTCGATTTAAATTAATCGGGATGCCTAAAGACGAGTTTCCTAAATTCCCCGAGTTTAAAGAAAAAGACATTATTTCTATTGAGCAAAAAACATTAAAGGAAATGTTGCGGTTAACAAGTTTTGCCGTATCCCACGAGGAATCACGCTATGTCCTCAATGGTGTTCTTTTAGAGGTAGCGGAAAATAAAATCCGCCTCGTGGCGACCGATGGGAGACGGTTGGCTAAAATTGAAAGAGTCCTTTCTCATCCAACATCCAAAGAGATCACGGTCATCATCCCCATTAAAGCCATTCAGGAAATCAATCGTAATTTGAAAGACGAAGGCAATGTGATATTAAGTGTGGGGCTAAATCAAGTGTTGTTTGATGTTGGAGGGATTCTGATTGCCACGCGCATTATTGAAGGGGAATTCCCTAATTATCAACAAGTCATCCCAAAATCGCAAGCGGAGAAAATCGTCATGAACCGCCAGGATTTTTTGTCATCGATCCGCCGGGCGAACCTATTGTCCACGCCGGATTTCCAGGCGGTTAAATTCGAAGTATTTAATAATAAAATGGTGATTTCCAAAACAACACCCGAGGTCGGGGAGTCGCGAGAAGAGATCCCCATCGAATACGGAGGCTCAGAGCTGGTGGTGGGGTTTAATCCGCATTTTATGATCGATGTGTTAAAAAATATCGAAGAAGAGCAAATTCATTTGGAGCTATTGGGGACCGATAAGCCGGGCATCATCCGCCTCAAAGATTATTTATATCTGGCCTTGCCGATGCGTATTTAACCTCAAATGTTGCATTGCAATGTTGAGGTCGGAACAGATTCCTTCGCGAAAAAATAAGAAATTGATTAGATATTCAGAAATTTTTGTGGATAATATAAAAGACATCGTACGCCGCGTTATCGGGGAAATGGCCGAACAAAAGGTTGATATTTCCCACAAGCTTCAAGAATGCTGGCCCAAGATGTTAGAATCGGCGGAAGCGGCCCATGCCCAAGTCGCTGGATACAGGGAGGGGATCGTCTATGTTCACGTCGATAGTCCGGCCTGGTTATACCAACTGAACACCAAAAAGAAAAAGATTTTACAAAAACTTAAACTAGTCTCGAGTGAGATTAAAGACGTTCGTTTTAAATTAGGCGAGCAAGGATGACAAAAATAACAACGGAAAAAATTCCCAAAACAAAACCCCCAAAAGAAGATCATTCGTCGAAAAAGCCAAAGGTCCCCGCCAATGACCAATACGACGCGACAAACATCCAGGTCTTGGAAGGGGTGGAAGCGGTCCGGATGCGCCCGGCGATGTATATCGGCGACACGTTCAGCCGGGGGTTGCACCATTTGGTCTGCGAAGTCGTTGATAACTCCGTCGACGAAGCGTTAGCCGGCCATTGCACGGAAATCGAAGTCACGATCAATGAAAACGATTCGGTCAAGGTCATTGATAATGGCCGCGGGATCCCCGTCGATATTCATAAAGGCGAAAAAAAACCGGCGCTTGAAGTTGTTTTAACCACGCTGCATGCGGGCGGGAAATTTGATCATAATTCCTACAAAGTTTCCGGCGGGTTGCATGGGGTGGGGGTCAGCTGCGTCAACGCTCTCTCCGAATGGCTGGAGGTGGAAGTCAAGCGCGACGGCCAAATCTATCATCAGCGCTACGAGAAAGGGGTCACGAAAACCAAGTTAACGGTCATCGGAAAAACAAAAACTACCGGGACGAAGGTCACGTTTAAGCCCGACAAAACCATTTTTAAGCAGACCACGGCGTTTTCTTATGACATTCTCGCCAAGCGTTTGCGAGAACTCGCTTTTCTTAACAGCGGGTTGATCATTAAGCTCATCGATAAACGCGGCGCTAAAGAAAAAGAATCGGTCTTTCAATTTAAGGGCGGGATTGTTTCCTTTATTCAAGAGCTCAATAAGGGGAAAGTCCCGATGCACACCAAAGTCGTTTTTTTTGAAAAGGAAAAAGAAGGAACTCAGGTTGCAGCCGCGCTGCAGTACGACGACGGGTACGCGGAAAACATTTATAGTTATGCCAATAACATCAACACCTCCGAAGGCGGAACGCATTTAAGCGGATTCCGCTCGGCGCTGACGCGGGCCATCAATAATTATGCCAAGGCCAAAAATTTCCTTAAAGATAATATTGCCATCACCGGTGAAGACACCCGCGAAGGATTGACCGCGGTCATCAGCGTCAAGATCCCGAATCCTCAATTTGAAGGGCAAACCAAAACGAAGTTAGGCAATTCCGAGGTAGAAGGGATTGTGTCATCCTCCACATTCGAGGCGCTGACGTCGTTTTTCGAAGAAAATCCGCCCATCGCCAATAAAATTATTGATAAAGTGCTTACCGCCTGCCGCGCCCGCGAGGCCGCCCGGAAGGCGCGCGAACTCACCCGACGGAAAGGCGCCTTAGAAAGCGGTGGCCTTCCGGGAAAGTTGGCGGATTGTTCGGAAAAAGATCCGGCGTTAAGCGAGCTTTATTTAGTCGAAGGGGATTCTGCCGGCGGATCCGCCAAGCAAGGGCGCGATCGGACGTTTCAGGCCATTTTGCCACTCAAAGGAAAAATTCTTAACGTCGAAAAATCCCGCCTAGATAAAATCCTCAGCAATGACGAAGTCCGAACAATCATTACCGCTCTAGGCGCAGGCGTGGGGACAGATTTTGATGTGGCCAAATTAAGATACCATAAAGTGATTATCATGTGCGATGCGGATGTGGATGGTTCGCACATTCGGACCCTTTTGTTGACATTGCTGTATCGGCAGATGCGGCCCTTGATTGATGGAGGCTATGTTTATATTGCCCAGCCACCCCTGTATAAGGTCAAACGCGGCAAGCGCGAAGAGTATATTGAGACCGAGAATGAAATGAACGACCTTATTTTGGACATGGGCACGGAGGGCTTGAAATTCACCAAACTAAAGGGAAAACAGAGCTATAATGGGCCACAATTTAAAGAAATATTGGAGTATTTGGTTAGCTTAGAACGCATAATCGAGGTTTTTGGTAAAAGGGGAGTAGATTTTGAAAATTATATCATAAACAGCAGTTCAAAGCCCATAAAGATGCCAGTTTATATGGTAAAAGTGGATGGTTCTACCCATTTTGTGTTTGATGACAAGGAAATGGCC
Source organism: Candidatus Omnitrophota bacterium (assembly GCA_020053475.1). Lineage (GTDB taxonomy): Bacteria > Omnitrophota > Gorgyraeia > Zapsychrales > Zapsychraceae > JAGVNC01. Next base: position 42,495 of record JAGVNC010000028.1, read on the forward strand.
AAGCTTACCAAAGATGATGAAGAAGCCCAATATGTGGAGATTTTTGAGCATGAAGAGCTGGAAGAACTTGAAAAGAAGCTTAACAAGTTCGGATTAAGCGCCAACGAGTTTTCCAAACCCGACAGGAAAGAGGAATATCAAGTCGAAGGGGCTTCTAAGGGCAAGAAAAAAACGGCGAAAAAATCAAAATCGGATAAGCCGGTTTTAACACCGCTCTATTCGATTGAAGAGGAAAACGACAAACATGAGTTTTATTCTCTGCAAGAGATTGTGGAGTTTGTGCGCCAGCAGGCCAATAAAGGCGTTCAGATTCAGCGCTATAAAGGGTTGGGGGAAATGAATCCTCAACAGCTGTGGGAAACCACGATGGATCCGGGCCGCCGGACCATCTTAAAGGTTACGCTGGAAGATGCGGTCGAAGTAGAAAAAATATTTACCATGCTCATGGGGGATGAGGTAGCTCCTCGGCGGGAATTCATCGAAACATATGCCCATGAGGTGAGAAATTTGGATGTTTAATGAAGCCCAGAGTTATGGAACGAGCAAAGCGAGTGAACATAACTCTGTTGGCTGAATTAACCCCCAGCGTTTTGATTCGCATAGCGAATCAGCAGGGGGTCACTTAATGAAATATCGATGCGTGATTTAACAGCCAAAGAAAAAATCATTCCTGTTTATATCGAAGAAGAAATGAAGAATTCCTATCTTTCTTATTCGATGAGTGTTATCGTCGGCCGCGCCCTCCCGGATGTGCGTGACGGCGTTAAGCCCGTGCATCGGCGCATTTTATATGCCATGAAGGAGTTGAACCTCGAGTACCCTAAAACATATAAAAAATGCGCCCGTATCGTCGGGGAAGTGTTGGGGAAATATCACCCTCACGGGGATGTGGCCGTGTACGATACGCTCGTTCGTCTCGTTCAGGACTTTTCGATGCGCTATCCATTGGTCGACGGGCAAGGAAACTTCGGGTCGATCGATGGGGACGCCGCCGCGGCCATGCGCTATACAGAGGCCCGGTTAGCGGCCATTTCTAGTGAAATGCTCGCCGATATCGATAAGGAAACCGTCAATTTTGTCCCCAATTTTGATTCGACGTTAGAAGAACCGAGCATTTTGCCGGCTGTTTTACCTAACCTTCTGGTCAATGGATCCAGCGGGATTGCCGTCGGGATGGCGACCAACATGCCGCCGCATAATTTAGGCGAAGTGGCGGACGCGATCGTTCAGTCCATCGACAATCCGGAAATGACGATTAAAGATTTAAACAAAATCATCAAAGGCCCTGACTTTCCCACGGGCGGGATCATCTGTGGAAAAGAAGGGATCGTCGAGGCGTATACGACAGGGCGCGGGAAATTGACGGTGCGCGCGAAGGCGGCCATCGAGCGGCAGAAGGGCAATAAAGACAGCATCATCGTCACGGAAATTCCTTATCAAGTCAATAAGGCGAACTTGATTGAAGCCATCGCCGGGCTGGTCCAAGAGAAGAAGGTCGAGGGGATCACGGACATTCGCGACGAGTCCGACAAAGATGGGATCCGCGTGGTGATTGAACTTCGCCGGGATGTTGAGGCCCAGATCATCCTTAATTATTTATATAAACACACTCAGCTGGAAATGACATTCGGCATCATTAATTTAGCTTTAGTCAATAACAGCCCCAAGATCCTGAATCTTAAGCAACTCATTGAGCTTTATATTGATCATCGCCGGCTGGTGATCCGTCGGCGGACACAGTTTGATTTGGACCGTGCCCTCAAACGCGCCCACATTTTAGAAGGCTTGCGCATCGCGATTGATCATATCAACCAAATTATCAAAACGATCCGGAGCTCCAAGAGCGCGCCGCAAGCCAAAGTCGCGTTAATGAAAGAATTTGGCCTTTCCGAAATCCAAGCGCAAGCGATTCTGGAAATGCAACTCCAGCGATTGACAGGGTTGGAACGCGACAAAATCGAAGAAGAATATCAACAGCTCCTGAAAGACATTGAGGAATTCCGCGCGATTTTAGCTTCCGAGAAACGAATTGAAGGGATTATCAAAGATGAATTGACGGAAATCAAGAAGAAATATGCCGACGAGCGCCGGACGGAAATTGCCGGAAAAGCCGAAGAGATTGAAGTCGAGGACTTGATCGCCGAAGAAGATATGGCCATCACCATCAGCAACGCCGGGTATATCAAGCGTTTGGCGGTGAGCGCGTATCGCAAGCAAAAGCGCGGCGGGAAAGGCATCACGGCGATGGAAACCCGTGAAGAAGATTTTGTCACGCAGGTGTTTGTGGCGTCTTCCAAAGATTATTTGCTTGTTTTTTCAACCGAGGGGATTGTTCGTTGGCTGAAGGTTTACGAAATCCCCGTCGCGTCGCGCACGTCCAAAGGAAAAAATATCGCCAGCCTTTTATCGATGGCGAACGACGAGCAAATCAGTTCGATTGTCGCTGTTAAAGAATTTTCAGACAACACATATATCGTCATGGCAACCTCTCAGGGCCTCGCGAAGAAAACAAAATTGTCCGCATTCAGTAATCCCCGGAAAGCCGGGATCGTTGGGATCACCTTGGAAAAGAATGACCGCCTCATCGGGACCGCTCTTAGTAATGGCAAATATGATGTCTTTTTAGCGACGAAGGCTGGTAAATCATTGCGTTTTTCCGAGAAGAATATTCGGGACATGGGCCGTGGGGCCAAAGGCGTGCGTGGGATCAAGTTAGGCAAAGGCGATGAGGTCGTTAGCATGCAGGCTTTTTCTCCGGATATTGATAAAACGGGGAGCACGTTATTAGCTGTTACTTCATTAGGGTTTGCCAAACGTTCATCATTTAATGAATATCGGACACAATCGCGCGGCGGCAAAGGGATCATCAATGTGAAGGTCACGGAACGCAACGGCCATGTCGTCGGAGTGCTTTCGGTTATGCCTGATGATGAAGTCATGACAGTCACCAAACAAGGAATGATCGTGCGCTGTCCTCCCAGTGATGTCCGTCAAACCGGACGAAGCGCTGTCGGCGTGCGCTTGATTTCCCTCGACAAAGGCGATACGGTAAGCTCGGTGGCCAATGTTGTGGCCAAAGACGAATAACCTTCGGCGCCCGCAGGAATTTTCTTGACCTCGCCCCAATCTTTACTATAATAAACCATCTTGAGGAGCGAAGCGACGAAGGATCGGCCTGCTTTGTATGGATAATGAAATTTGGCATGTTTACATTATAGAATGCAAAGATAGCAAACTCTATGTTGGGATTGCTAAGGATGTTGAAAAAAGAGTTTTATTGCATAACAAAGGGATAGCCTGTAGATTCACAAAATATCGGCATCCCGTAAAATTATTGTATCAAGAGCAATGCTTAAATCATGCACTGGCAGCGCAAAGAGAATCCGAAATCAAAGGTTTTTCCAAGAAGAAGAAATTGCAATTGATTAACAAAGATCCTTCGGCCTAAAATGGCCTCAGGATCGAATTTTACTTCGTAAAATTCGACCCCATCGTCTAGCCTGGTCAGGACACAAGCTTTTCAAGCTTGCAGCGCGGGTTCAAATCCCGCTGGGGTCGCCAAGCTGTCCCATAGAGAGGACCTCCCTTCGGACAAGCTCAGGAGCCGATGAGGAGGTTCTTTTGTTTGATGTGGGCAGGGGCAGGCAATACTCGATTTTTAATTTTGGACAGTCGATGTAGGTCCGTTTGATAAAATTGCGGATAAAACTTTTCCTCTCCGGTATGGTTCCTTTCATAAGAGTTGCCCGAAGATCGGCAATGTATGGTTTAAGGCAAGAATCCTCAAACATTCACCCTCCGAACATCTTATTTATTGCTTGCATTCCTCATCGGGAATAGGACATTTTTAGTGTCCGGTTGTCCGATTGCGAAAGTTGGCATGGACATAGAAAAAGCTGTTGACTCGCTGGATAGAATGAATTAAGATGGAAAAAATGGAATATCAAGAAAATCAATGGATACCGCCATCCAAATAAAAGAGGCTTTCTCTCTGGTTCCAAATTTTTGGTTTTGGATTGTTGTTGGCCTCTTTACAGTCCTTATTCGCATAATTTTAACTCTCTTTAAAGCATTGGCGATCAACAATGGTGAAGTCGATGAGCCGGACTTAAAGGATGGAATCAAATGGAAAAACGCGGGGCTTAAAAAAATTTTCCTGTATTCCTTCTTTAGCAATGCAAAAGACATAAAGATTGACGACTACTGGTTGCCCGCAATAATAGGATATTCCGAATTAGCAATCTTCCCTCTTTTTATGGCAAAAGGCTGGTTCCCGGCAATAGGTGCATGGATCGCTATTAAAACGGCGAGCTCATGGGGCGGGTGGCAAAAAACTCGTACTGCGTATAATCGTTTTCTGCTGGGAAATATTTTGTCACTCAGCGCCTCTTTTGTTATTTACAGTTTTTTTATCAAGGCATAGCGCAAGGGGTAAATCCTATGGATGAATTTCTTAAACAATTAGAGCATTACCGTCTTGAAAACAAAATCACGCAGGAGGCGCTTGCGAAGGAACTGGACGTTGCCTTCTCGACCATCAGCCGGTGGCTTAACGGCAAGGTCAAGCCGAACAAGATTCAGGCGTATCATATCGAGAAATTTTTAAAGAGAAGCCAGGAGGCGAAATGAGAAAATTATTAACCACTTTATTGTTCTTGATCTTTTGTGTGGGATGCGCAACGACTAATCCATTTTATCAATTTTATCAGGATCAAACAGGGGGCGCAGACATAACCACCGTTCCAACCGTTGTTCTTCCTTCTGGAGAGCCCAAGATTTATTCTGGCAGTAATGTTGACGCAGATGTTCAAAAAATGTTGGAAGAAGGCTTTTGGCTTTTAGGATATTCATCATTTAATGCGGGAAATGTTAATGAGAGACAGTTAATAGCGAAAGCCAAAGATGTTAAGGCGGAGGTTGTAGTTTTTTATTCGCAATATACGAATACGATTTCTGGTAGCGTTCCGTTAACCTTGCCAGATAACAAAACCATAACCACGAATACTTCAGGATCGGCTTATGGGTCAGGCAATGTCTATGGTTATGGAGGGTCTGCATATTATTCGGGATCGGGCTCCTATTATGGCAATTCCAATACGACCGTCTATGGAACAAAAACAACCTATATCCCATATTCGCAAAATCGCTATGATTATCTTGCAACGTATTGGATTAAGATGAAAAAGCCTATTTTAGGTGTATATGCAAATGACCTGCCTTCGGAAATACGTGAAAAAATAGGAAGCAATAAGGGCGTAATAATATCCGCCGTGGTTAGAAAATCTCCGGCATTTATGGCAGATATATTAAGGGGAGACATTATAAGAAAGGTGAATGATTTAGAAATTACTGATGCCATAACGTTTCACGAATCGCTTCCACAATTTGCGGATCAGATGGTGTCGATAGAAATATTAAGAGATGGCAAGAGCATTATAAAAGAAGTTAAGCTGAATAATGCCGAAATTGGTTCTCAGCAAAATCCTATTTATGAGACGCAAATGACGAGCGAAGATTTAAAAACGCAAAATGATATTATTGCACAGGCTTGTAGCGACGGGAGAATATCATTGGATGACCCAGCTTGTAAGTGACCGTTCCCCGTCTCATTTTTCTTCAATTAGCCCTTCTCGCCCCTCAAATAATCGGGTATGATATACTTAAACCAAAGAGGCGTAATAATATGCAAAAAGATTATGTTTTATACACAATCGGTTATGAAGGCCGAGGTATCGACGAATTTGTTGATCGCTTGAAGGAATTTAAAGTCACCCGCCTTATTGATGTCCGTGAAATTCCCCTTTCTCGAAAAAAAGGATTCTCGAAAACGGCTTTAGGACAAAGATTAAACGAAGAAAATATTGAGTATGTCCATTATAAGGCGTTGGGAAGTCCGTCGGAAATAAGGCATAAATTACGAGCGGATTTGGATTATGATTATTTTTTTAAGGCTTTTTCAGATTATCTTGCCAGCAAAACGGATGTGATCGAAGAAGTTTATAATCGTTTATCCGATGGTGTAAATTGTTTGATGTGTTTTGAATTTAACCATGAACAATGTCATCGCTCTTGTGTGGCTACCAAAATTAAGGAATATAACGGAAGTTATGTTTCGGTAGAGCATATTTGAAAATGAATAATGCAATTTCAAACCAAAAAAATCCTCGTCACAGTCAAAGCCTACCCGAATCCCAGCAGTAAACACGTTGAAACTGTTTGTTGTGCAGGCATTGATTTAAGTACGAATCAATGGATACGGCTATATCCCATTCCTTACAGGTTGTTAGAGGACGAAAAACAGTTTAAGAAATATAGCACTATAGAAGTCGCTTGTTTTAAGGCGACGGACGATCATCGTCCCGAGAGCTATAAAGTGGATGCCGACAGTATCAAGGTATTCCCGGGAGTCATCGACACAAAAGACAAATGGAAAAGACGCAAAGATATTGTCATGCCGACACTGGCAGAATCTATGTGTCAGGTTTGCAAGCTGGGAGAGGAAAAAAAGAAAACTCTGGCACTGATAAAACCGCTGGATATTGATTTTGAATGGCAGGAAGCCAAGATTGAGGAAGCGCCGGAAGAAAAGCAGGACAGCTATAAACAGCTTTCATTTACTCATACTGAAATTGAGCGCATCGAGAAAATCCCGTATGACTTCTATTACACCTTCAAGTGTACGGAAAATAATTGCCCGGGACACAGGATGCTGATTATTGACTGGGAGATAAATCAGGCTTTTCGTAAATGGCGTTATAAATACAAGCCGGAAGCGCTATTGTTAGAGAAGATCAAAGAAAGATGGCTTCAGTTAATGTGTTACAATAACACCGATCCGTATTTCTTTGTTGGCAATGTGCATCGTTTCCCGAAGATTTTTATGGTGCTCGGGACATTTTATCCGCCTAAGGACAAATAAGTTGCGTCAATGTGTTTAAAACGGTATCATGGCCCTGATTGTGAAGGTTCGTTGTACTATACAGCTGGGGTCGCTTTTTCTTCCCGCAATAATTTTATCCTCTTTTGGCAAGTTGTACTATAATACCCCATCATGGACGTCATTTTTTATGAAGTTTTTGAAGAAGAAGAGGCAGCGTTAAAAAAAGCTTTACCATCCTCGATTAAAGCTAAATTTATTTCTCAAACAATCCAAGAAAGTAGCCCCGTCGGCGCACCCCCTTGTTCTCTGATCAGCGTTCGGACCCAATCGATCATTCCATCGGATTGGGCCTCGCCGGGTTCGCCGCTTAAAGGCATTTTAAGCCGTTCGCAAGGCTACGATCATTTGGTCAGATACCGCCGAGAAACAGGATTTAAGGGCGCCCTGGGATATTTAGATCATTATTGCGATCGAGCCGTCGCGGAGCAGGCGCTTCTGATGATATTTGCACTTCTGCGAAAGTTTAACCAGCAGATCAATCAATTTAACGATTTCTCTCGCGACGGATTAACGGGCAGAGAAATTAATGGCCGGCGCTTATTAGTCGTTGGCGTTGGGCACATCGGCTATCAAATTGTCAATATGGCCAAGGGATTGCGCATGGATGTCAAAGGCGTTGATATCGATCCGCGATTCGGGGATGTGGAGTATGTGCCGCTCGAACAAGGCTTGGGCTGGGCGGACATTGTGGTCTGTGCGTTGCCTCTCACGGATCAAACAAAAGGATTGCTTAATTATGCGACGTTTGCGCGAGGGAAGAAAGGAGGCATTTTTATCAATATTTCCCGGGCGGAAATCGCCCCGATTGCCGACATCAAGCGCTTGTTAGAGGAATGTATTCTCGGTGGTGTCGGCATGGATGTTTATGAAGAAGAAAATTTGCTCGCCACGCGCTTACGTGGACGAAAAGAACACAAGGGCGCGTCTTCGCAGATCGTCTTATCTTTAAAAGACATGCCCAATGTTATTTTCACGCCGCACAATGCGTTTAACACCCAGGAAGCGTTAGAGCGCAAAGCGGCGTTAAGCGTTGAAGCAATGACAGCATTTTTTGATAAGGGAACATTCCCTAAAACCGTTCCTTCCGAATAAAGAAATTGATTTTTCCCGTTCGAGTGATTAGAATGAGTTTTTAACCTGCCTATAACCAAAGGAGTTGACGATGTTAAAAATTTACGGATCAGATTTATCCTCGCCATCCAATAAGGTTCGTTTCACCGCTAACTATTTAGGAATTCCCTACGAGTATATCAAGATCAATTTGCGCGCCGGAGAACATCAAGCGCCGGAATTTTTAAAGATTAATCCCGCCGGGAAGATCCCCGCGATGGATGACGGCGGCTTTATCCTTTGGGAAAGCGGGGCGATCTGCAAGTATCTGGCCAACAAACAAAAGAGTGATCTTTATCCCGGCGAATTCAAAGAACGCGCGATCGTCGATCAATGGCTGGATTTTTCGACGCTGCATGTGGGCATGGCGGTCAGCCGCGTTCTGTATAATCGCGTGTTCGCGGCGATGAGGAAAGAAGAGGTGGACGAGCGATCCATCAAAGAGAACTTAAAATTTCTAGAAAGATTCTTTCCGGTTGTCGACCAGCAGCTTGGGAAAAACGCTTACTTGACTGGGAACAAATGGACACTCGCCGACATCACGCTTCTTGCGGGATTGGATCCCATCGAAATCGCCCACATTGACATCTCTTCTTACAAAAATATCGTTAAATGGCGCAACGGCCTTAAACAAAAAGATTTTTACACCAAATGTTATAAGGAATACGGCGAAGCATTAAAGCAAGCAGCTTCTCGATGAAAGTCGCCGTTATTCAATTGAACGCCGGCAGCGATAAAGAAAAAAATGTCGAGCGCGCATGTTCTCTGGTTGAGAAAGCGGCCCGCCATCACGCTCAGTTTGTTCTCTTGCCCGAAGTGTTTGTGTTCCGCGGTATTCAGCCTCCCAAAACATTATGGCGGGACATCGCCGAACCGATTCCTGGCCCGACGATCAAGAGATTAGCATCCTTCGCTAGAAAACACGCCATTTTTATTTTGGCCGGATCCATTTTTGAAAAATCTCCCATTCGGGGGAAAGTCTATAATACGTCCGTGTTCATTGACGACAAGGGAAAGATTCCCGGACGGTATCGCAAAATGAACCTTTTTCATGCAGCCTTGGGCAAGAAAAAATTTGTCGAATCAAAAATTTTCTTGGCGGGGAAAAAAGAAACGATGGTTGTGTGCGACGGGTTTAATGTGGGTTTATCCATTTGTTATGATGTGCGATTCCCCGAACTGTACAGGACGTACGGCCGTCTCGGGGCGGACGTTTTATGCGTTCCGTCGGCATTTACATCCAAAACAGGACAAGCGCATTGGGAACCATTGGTCCGCGCCCGGGCGATCGAAAATTTGTGTTATGTGCTTGCTCCTAATCAAATCGGCAAAGATAATAGGGGAGTGAAGTGTTTTGGCCATAGCCTAATCGTGGATCCGTGGGGGCATGTGTTGGCGCGCGGCTCCGGCGGCAAAGAAGAAATTTTGTATGCGCATTTGGATAAAACAGCGATCACCCAGGCGCGGATGACGTTGCCATCAATCCGACGCAAATAATGTTTTAGAGAGGGAGACTTGATATGCCAGAAAAAACTGTTCGTGTGGCGGTCACCGGGGCCGCGGGCCAAATCGGCTATGCGTTGTTGTTTCGCATCGCGTCGGGACAGATGTTTGGCCCGCAAACAGCCGTGCACTTGCAATTGCTTGAGTTAGAGGCCGCCCTTAATAGCCTCAAGGGGGTTGTCATGGAGCTGGAGGATTGCGCGTTTCCTTTATTAAAATCCATCACGCCAACATCGGATCCTAATTCCGCATTTAATGATGTGGACTGGGCGATTCTCGTCGGCAGCGTGCCGCGTAAAGCCGGCATGGAGCGAAACGATTTGTTAAAAATTAACGGAGGGATCTTTACGGTTCAGGGCAAGGCCCTCTCCCAGAACGCCAAGCCAACGTGCAAAGTCCTCGTCGTGGGAAACCCTTGTAACACGAATGCCTATATTGCGAAAAGTGTCGCTAAGAATATTCCGGCAACAAATTTTTTTGCGATGACGATGTTGGATCAAAATCGAGCCGCCGCCCAGATCGCCCAAAAAGCCGGCGTCGATGTTGCCGGGGTGAAGAATGTCGCCATCTGGGGGAATCACTCGTCGACCCAATACCCTGATTGTGATCATGCCACCATCAATGGCAACCCGGTCGCGGACGTGATTAAAGATGAAGCTTGGCTTAAAACAACGTTTATCAGTGCCGTCCAACAACGCGGGGCAGACATTATTAAGGCGCGAGGGCTTTCTTCTGCGGCGTCGGCGGCCAATGCGGTCATTGATACGGTGAGAAACTTGATCACTCCAACCCCGGCTGGAGAATATTTCTCGGTAGCTGTCAGCTCCGATGGAAGTTATGGCATTGACAAAGGGTTAATGTTCAGCTATCCCACTCGTTCTGATGGGAACAATTGGGAAATTGTCCAAGGAATTAAGCACCATCGCTTTGCTCAAGAGAAAATTGACGCCACGCATAAAGAACTTTTGGCCGAGCGTGAGGCTGTTGAAAATCTGATCAGCGCGTTTAAATAATGGAGGAGGAGCAGTTTTTCATGTTTTAGTAAGAATTTTCTTAAAATAACTTGTTTTTTGAAGACCCGCCCATTATACTTATATTTGTATCTAAATTTTGTAAATCATTAAAGGAGTCGGAAGTGTTAAAAAATAAAAGGGATATGACAAATATCCTGTTTTGCTTATTTTTACTTTTAGGCATTACAGGCTGCGATCAGATAAGACAAATGAAAGATTATTTTGTAAAACCGCACGAAAAGGCGGCAGAGCCTGTCGCTGTTCCTCAGGCTGTTCAACCTTCCGCAGGTGTTGTTGAGAAAAAAACCGAAGCGAAAATGGGCCCGGATACGTTGGCTAAGGTGGGCCAGTGGACCATGACCATTGGAGAATTTGAAGATCGTTTAAGCGCACTCAAAGAGGTGGCACCGGATTTCGACATTGGTAACCCGCAAAACAAAAAAGATATTTTAGAAGAGCTGATCCGCCAAGAACTTCTTGTTCAGGATGCTGAAAAATCGGGATTGGCATCGCAGAAAGATATTCAAGGCGCCATTGAGGAATTCCGCCGAACGTTGATTATCCGTCAACTGGCCCAACAGCTGACGGAAGGCGTCGAGGTTACTGATGAAGAAGCCAAAGATTTTTATGAGCGCAATCAACAAAGTATCGTCGAGCCGACGGATTGGCATTTACGCGAAATCGCATTTAGCGATCAGTTAAAAGCCAACGAAGTTTTAACGGAAATTTTAAAAGGAACGACCGATTTTGCGGAAATGGCCAAAACATATTCCACGAGCCCCTCGGCCCCTAACGGAGGCGATTTGGGATGGGTTCGTAATGTGGAAGAACTTCCTTTCCCCGAATTGGCCCAGCCATTGTTAACGTTGAAAGCCGGAGAAGTCAGCGGCGTGCTGAAGCATGAAGATAAATATTACATCGTTAAAGTGGAAGAAATTAAGGGTGGAGAAGCGATTCCTTTTGAAAAAGTGAAAGACCAGATTACGTCAAATCAATTACTGCGCAAGCAGCAAGAAATCCTCATCAATTATATTAATAAGTTGCGCGAAGGTGTCTCTGTCGAAGTTAATGAAAGTTTGTTAAAATAATTTTTTATTTACCACGGCGCGTTTGTTAACGGATTTAATATAATGACGATCCTTAAATTTTAGGATCCGGAGGGAGTCTATGAATTTAGAGAATAAAAAACAAATCGCGACATTGTTGTTAGCGGTGGCACTTGGATTAGCCGCGGCTGTATTTACCAGCGATTATGTGACAAAGAGCATTAATAAACAAACGACCGCGTTGGCCAAAAATTATGACAAAAAGACGGAAGAGATCAAGAAAGAACTGGCCCTGACACAGAAGGCGTTGGATCAGTTGGCCAAAAATCAAAAAGTCTTGGCCGACAGGCCTGCCCAGGTTGCCGCGGGAGGGCCGGAAAGGCAAATGACACCAGCGGGTGTCCTCTCCGCGCGAACACCTCCGGGGAAAAGAGCATTGACCATTAATGTCGACACCCTTTCCGCCGTTGGAGGATTATTAAATCCCGGAGACCGCGTCGATATTATCGCTGATTTACAAATTCCCGATTCCCGTGATCCCAAAGCGGAACCGGATAAAGTCACATCCGTCTTGTTTCAAGATGTCCTTGTCCTTGCCGTAGGAACGAATTTTCAGCCGGTGACAACGGCCGAAGGGTATGATGCGCGTGCAAAAGCACGTTCGTTACAGATCACCCTGGCCCTAGACCCGGAAGAGGCTTCTTTAATCACGTTTTCCCAGAAATATGGCAAAATGCAACTAACGTTGCGCCCACCGTCGGATGAGGGCGTGCAAAATATGGAAGTGGCTTCCTGGGATTCATTGGCCGATTTTGTCTTGGAAAGGCAAGGAACGGAGCTGATTGTCCCTAGGTCAAAGGCAAGAATTCAAACAGATGATACAGGGAAAAAAGAAACCAAAGACACAGAAGCCTTTATTCAAATTTTTAAGGGAGGCAAAGAGCAATAATCGATGGAAACTAAACGAGCGTTTAAAACATTGGCTTTACTGAAGATGAGCGTTGTGATGGGCGCATTTTTCCTTTTGGGTTTATCCGCACCGGCCCAGGCTCGCGTTGATGCCACAACGAACGAAGTCAACCTTCTTATCGGGGAATTAGAAACCATCGACGTTAAATCATTAACGCGCCTTTCGATTACGGACCCCAAAGTGGTTGACATTGTTGAGGCCAAAGAAAGCGAGATTCTGATTATTGCCAAAGCCATCGGGCAAAGCGCTTTATTTGTTTGGGATGAAAACGGGAAACGCACTGTTCTCGTTAACGTGGCGGCCCAAAACTTAGGATTAATCTCGCAGCGGCTTGAAAAACTTTTTTCCTCGGTCCATATCGACAATGTTACCGTTGAAGTTAATGGGAAAGAGGGAAAAGTTGTCTTGACCGGTCAAATTTTCGAAGATAAAAAAGATCAGTTTGATCAGGTCATTGCCCCCTTCAATCGAGACATCATTAATCTCGTCAAGGTAGAAAAATCCGAAGATTTAATTGAGGTGGATATCCAGATTACGGAATTAACGACAACCTTGACGAAAGCCATCGGCATCGACTGGGCATCTTCCAGCACGGGGCCCTCGATCTCTGGGTTGGGCGCCGGCGGCCTTTTGGCGCCAACATTTTCTGAAAATGTGCCCAGCGTTGATGGATCAGTGGAAGATCTTTTTAAGATTGGGAATTTTCAACGCACGTATCAGTTGATTGCCATGATTAACGCCTTATTAGAAGAAGGGAAGGCGCGGATCCTCTCTAAACCGAAGCTTGTTGTCGTCAGCGGAGAAGAAGCCAGTTTTAATGTCGGAGGAGAAATTCCGATCCGTACGACAACCACATCACAAGGTTCTACCCAAGAAAATGTGACATTTAAGAAATTTGGGATAGGGATGACGATTACGCCTACAATTAAAAAAGGGAAAATTGATTTATTGATGGAAGTTGAAGTTAGCGATATTGATTCTGCCAACAAGGTCGGGGACAATGTGGCCTTTACGACACGCAATGCCCAAACAAGATTATATTTAGACAACGGCCAGCCCATCGTCATTGCAGGATTGATAAAGAAGCGCGAGTCGGAATTGGTCAAAAAAGTTCCATTTTTAGGAGAAATTCCTATCATTGGGATTTTGTTTAGAAGCAAGTCGACTCCGTCAGCCAATGAAGACCAGGAACTAGTTATTTCTCTGACGCCGTTAATCCTCAATTCAGAATATAATTCTGCGATGATATCGAAAATTACTCCCCCATTGGAAGTAGCCGATGAGCCTCAAAAAGAACCAATGGACGATGATGATGTGGTTGCGGATGATGCTGATGATGCTGATGATGTGGATGCCGATGCGGATTTGGATGTGGATGAAACTGAAGAACCGTTGAGTTGGGATGACGAAACAATGCAAATGGATCCTAGTCCTGCGGTGGCGGCAAATGAAAGTCAATCTTCTACACAAATTACTCCTGAAGAAAAATCTTCAGAGAATGATGGCTTTCCTGCGGGGATGAAAGATTATATTCAGGCGATTCAACAGCAGATTTCTAGCACGATCCAATATCCTCCCGAAGCGGAAGAATATGGTTGGGAGGGAACTGTCAGGCTAGGATTGCTCATCTTACACGACGGGACATTAGCGCTTGCTTCCATCAAGGAGTCCTCAGGGCATAAAATTTTTGACGAATACGCTCTTAATACGGCCAAAGAATTGGCCCCTTATTTAAGTTTCCCTCCTGAAACAGACCTGCAGGAATTAAATGTTACGATTCCCATTGTGTATACCGTGGCCCGATAATTCGGATAAATGGGAATTTTCCAATTAGGCAAAAATAAGAAATTATGTTATGATGAAAAACACAGTTTTTTATCTTTTAAGCCGAACCATTGAATAAGACATCAATCATCTGATGCAGGCAAAAACGATAACAATTTTTAGCAATAAAGGCGGTGTCGGCAAAACATTTGTCACCGTCAATACCGGCACAGCCATGGCCGTGGCTAACCACAAAGTCTTGATTTTAGATTTTGACTTTCAGGCAGGTCAAGATATGGCGCGGATGTTGAACATCGCCCCCAAACATGCCTTGGTCGATATTTTCCCCGTCTTGGAATCTTCCGATGATCCGCAGTTGATCTACAAATACGTTTCCGTTCATTCCAGCGGCGTGCATTTTTTGCCAGCCGTAAAAAATACCCGGCAGATCGGGCATATCACGCCCGACAACATCAAGCCTTTCTTAAAGAAAATAGCCTCCGCTTATGATTTTATTCTTATTGACGCGGGAAAATCTTTTAGTGAAACGTTGATAACGGTTTTGGATTATTCCAACCTGATCCTGTTGGTCGCGACGCCGGATATTTTGGCGGTTTATAACATTAAGTGGTGTTTAGACGTTTTGCAGAGCCTGCAGTTTCCTAACAAAATGGTTAAGCTCGTATTAAACCGTTCCGAAAGCCGCGGGAGCGTGGCTTGGCAAGAGGTCCGGTCAGCGTTGCCTTGTGAAATTCTGACTCATATCCCTTCCGACGGAAAAACAGTCGGGATGGCTTTAAACCGGGGAATTCCTTGCGTGGTCGATGCGCCTAAAAGCCGTGTGGCTGAATCGTTCTTTCGCCTGGCTTCACTTTTCGAAAAAGATGATATGTTTGTTGCGGCGACGGAGGTTGAGAAACAAAGGACAACGGATGAATTTGCCAAACCCGGGGCTTTTTGGGAAAAATTCGGCATCACCCAAGCCATGGGAATGTCGTTGCCGGGGATTTCTTTTGCCACGGAAGAAGATGAGGTCATCGTGTTAAAAAGGAAAATTCACGAGAAGCTCGTCAAGCGGCTCAATTTAGACGGGATTACGCCCGAAGCGTTAAACGATCCGATTGCCGCCCAAGGGATCAAGAGAAATGCCGAAGAGGTCGTGGCCAATATGTTGACGGAAGAGGCGGGCGGGATGCTGGCCGCGCACGAGGAACGCGTTCGGCTGGTCAAGGATATTGTCAATGAAGCGTTAGGCCTCGGCCCGCTGGAAGATTTTTTGGCGGATCCGGACGTGACCGATATTATGGTCAACAGCCGTGATCAGATTTATGTGGAAAAAAGCGGCAAACTTATTTTGACGAATAAAAAATTTATTTCTGATGAAAAAATGCGGTCCGTCATTGAGCGTATCATTGCGCCCTTGGGCCGTCGCATCGATGAATCGACACCCATGGTGGATGCGCGCCTTCCTGACGGATCCCGGATCAATGCCATTATCCCCCCTTTGTCCTTAAATGGCCCGATGATTACCATTCGTAAATTCGGCCAGGAACGTTTGACCGCTGAAGATCTTCAGCACCGATTTCATTCGCTCAATCAAGCCATGCGCGATTTTTTGCAAGCTTGTGTTTTAGGCAGAAAGAACATCATTGTTTCCGGTGGAACCGGCGCCGGGAAAACGACATTATTGAATGTCATTTCGGAATTTATTCCAGACAACGAACGGTTGATTACCATTGAGGACGCCGCCGAATTGAAGCTGAAAAAAAGCCATTGGGCGAGATTAGAGTCGCGCCCGTCGAACATCGAGGGCCGCGGACAGGTCACGATCCGCGATTTGTTTATTAACAGTTTGCGGATGCGCCCGGACAGGATTGTCATCGGCGAATGCCGCGGGGCGGAGGTGTTGGACATGCTTCAGGCCATGAACACGGGCCACGACGGATCATTAACAACGCTGCACGCCAACTCCACCAAGGACGTTTTAGTCCGGATGCATTCGATGATCCTGTTAAGCGGGATTGAATTGCCTGTGCGCGCCATCAATGAAATGGTGGCCTCGGCCATTGATATCATTGTCCATGTCGCTCGGTTTTCTGACGGAACCCGGAAAATAACGGGAATTTCTGAAGTGACGGGGCTCAGTAAAGATTTTCAGTGCGAGCTTGAGGACGTTTTTGTTTTCAAGCAAACAGGCCTCGACAGCGATGGCAAAATTTTGGGGAGTTATCAGCCGACAGGATATATTCCCATTTGCTATGAAGATTTCGCGACGCGCGGATTACCGATCGATCGAAGTATTTTCTTGAAGGCTTAACCCCATCAATGCCGCAGATTTTTAATAAAACAAAGAATACACTCGTTGCTTCCCAGGCCAAAATGGCCCAAAATTTCCTTGCCCGCATGGTCGGCCTTCTCAACCGGTCTTCGTTGTCCCCCCAAGAAGCCCTGATTATTCCCCATTGCCAATCGATTCATATGTTCTTTATGCGTTTTCCCATTGATGTTATTTTCGTGGATAGCGAAAATAAAGTTGTGCATCTTCTAAAGAATATCCGGCCTTTTCAGCTCAGTCCCATCATTTTTTCTTCCTTCTATGCCATCGAAATGGCTGTGGGCGGCATTGAAACGTCGCGCACAGCGGTTGGCGATTTCCTCTTGCTAGAATAATCCTTCGGTAAAGTGATCGATGGACATTAAAATTGTGCTATACTGTATACGAAATGTCCAATCTGAAATAGTTAGGCTCCCATGGGTGTTGTTTATAAACTAAAAGACGAAGTTCTTCAATTCATTATCCAGCAAAAAAAGGACATCCCTTCCTTGGGCGTGCGCCAATTGGCCGGCCTTGTCAGCACCAAATTCCACCTTCAAGTTTCGAAATCTTCCGTTAGCAATGTTTTAAAAGGCGCTCATTTAAGCAGCGGGGTGGGAAGAAGGGCCACGCAAGACCGGAAACAAAAAAAATTTAAAATCCCGACGCAGAAGAAGAAAGAGATTTCGGAGCACATGCAAAAAATGGCCCTGGGCCGGGAGCCGGTGCTTTCCAAGGCCACGATCAGCGAAAAACCCGTTGAACACATGGCGCCCTCAGCTGAACCTGTCGAAGAGGTTCTGGCGAATGAGGATGAAAGCGAGATTTTGGAGAAAGAAATTCTTGTTGTCCCGCCAGTCCCGTCGGAGAAATCCCCAGGAATTGAAGCGGCCGATCCCTTGAGGGAAGTTTCTTCTCTCCCGCCAACGCAATCTTCCAAAGATGTTTTTTATCAGCATGTTCGGGAGATTCAAGCGCGGCGCGTCGCGCAACAGGGGAAGCTTTATCAAGGGCTGGGATGTATTTTTCTAAAAGCCGCAGAATGGGAAGGGAATCAACACCCTTGGGATCAATTATTCGCTCAAGAATCAGGAGCGCTTTCGGATAATTTTTCGGGTACATTTTCCGCCCTCGCGATCGAAGCGTTTTTAACCAAAGAAGGGGCGAGCCGTAAGGACATGTTCAAAGAAGGAATTTTTGTCCTTAATGATTTAGACCCTGCAGCGCCACAGGCACAACATCGTTTTGATCAAATCGCCGGACTTGTCATCCCTGAGCCTGTTGTTTGGGAATACACTGACCATCTTCAACAATTTTTTGCTCAAGCAGACCTGTTTCGTTGGGAATTAGAAGATGCAACGGAATTTTATACCGATCCAGGAGCGACTTTTTTAGATGAGCAGGTTTCTTCGGGCGGGCTCGCCTTTCCTTTAAACAAGGCCTTGACGATTTTGTCCCGAGAGATCATTAGCAATAATCATCCGCTGATTTTATGCCAAGCCCCCGGCCAGCAGGCCATTGACGCGTGTTTCGATGATTTTTTAGGCGCGTTCGAAGGCCACTCGAATAAATCCATTGTTGCGCTCACCGTGCTCAATGAGCACCAAGAAGAAGTCGCGATGTTTAACATCATTCCTCGTCGACGCCGAAATTTTATTTGCGGGCTGTGGCCGCACCTGAAGGAATTTAAAGAATTAACAAAGACCGTCAAGTGGGCCGCGAAACAACCCTTTTATGTTGAGCATGCGGATCGAATTGTCTATTCTGCCGCCACCCAAACAGATTATTTTGCGTCACATTTATCGGAGAACCCCCGGCCCATGCGCTTGTTAACGCTTTGGAACGATGAACAAGCAGAGCCCTGCATGAGCATTCTGTGTAATGACATGGACATCGAGCCGCAAAAAATCCTGGATTTATATACAACGCGATGGCCTTATCTGGAAAGGCCTGCCTTGTTTAAAGAGGCTGGGGAGCCGCTACCTTTGATCCAAAATGCGGATCAACATCATTCATTAGAATCGTTGGCGGGAAAATTTGGGGACATCCTCCACCAATACTGTTTAAGAAAGTTCTTTCCTTCATATCGGCGCTTACCTTCGGCATCCTTAATTGAAAATATTTATGAAATGCCGGGATATGTGATCAAAACCCCTCAATCTTATCAAATTTTGTTAAAAACAAAGGGGAATGCGGAAAATCGCTTAGAAGAGCTTAAGGATGCTGTTCAGCGGCTAAATGAACACGGCATTGAGACAGGGGACGGGAAGAAGGTTTCAATCCTTATAATATAAATAGATAGTATTTATTAAACCATGCTTGACACTAAATAAAAAAATATGTTATACTCCTTCTATATCATAAGCCACGGGAAAGTTAGTAAAGAAAGAGGCAATCTAGGACATTTGTAAATGTCTGAAACATCAATGGATATGATAAGCCTCCACGATTCCTGTGGGGGTTTTTGTTTGTAGGCCGTTCAACAATTTTTAAAATGCTTATTACACCGCAAGGTGTCTTAATCCTTGATGGAACTACTTAAGTCAGGGAGGCAAAGCCCTAACAAGGTTTTACTATAGAGGCCCTTAAGGCTTCATCCTCATTGTTTGAGGAGGGGTAACAATCATCTGTTCAACACATAAGGACAAGGCGATGAAAGGCTTTTTAAGAATAATGGACCATTTAGACCGCAAAGGTCAAAACTTGATCGAATATGCCTTCGTCGCCTCTATCGTGATCGCTGCTGTTTTTGTCATGAGTACTTATGTGTTTCGTTCTGTCCAATCCACGCAACAGATGATTCAAAAAGAAGCAATCAAGTAAACCCTTTAAAGAAATTCTTTAAACGGGGGACTCTTTGTCGTTAGAGCATCAACAAAAGAGAGAATATCTTCAAGGAGGAATCTAATGTTAAGACGTAACATAAAAACGCCCGCGCTAAAGAAAAAGAAGGGGCAATCGACGCTGGAATATATCATCCTTGTAGCTGGCGTCATTGCTGTGTTGATTGTTTTCTTGGCGCCCGGCGGTATTTTCCAGACATCGTTTAATTCGATCCTGTCATCTGGGACGCAAGGCGGAGTGCAGCTGGCGAACGCGTTAAAGCTTTCGCACGGGGGCAACGCCGATGCATTTTAACATTGTGGAGGGAAAAACAAATGTTTAGAAAATTGTTAAAAAATAAAAAAGCGCAAAATACCCTCGAGTATGCGATCCTGATCTCTTTGGTCGTCGCGGGGATTGTTGCCATGCAAACGTATGCCCAACGAGCCTTGCAAGCGAGAGTTCGTGACGCGAGCTCGTATTTGGCGAATCAAACCGGAGCCTTAGGGAATACGCTTCAGTATGAACCTTATTATCTAAGTACCAACTACGCAATCGAGCGGGACGAATCAGAAACCCAAATACTGGATAACGTCACAACCTTACAACAGGTGAATTCTACTCGTAAACGAGCTGCGGGTGGGTTCCAGAGTTCTGATTACAGTACGGCATTCGGTATTGTCAATGGCATCTAAGGAAAAGCAAGCCAAGCAGCTTGTTTTCCTAACATTGAGCCATTTTAAATTGAGGAGGATCATTCAATGTTGAGGCTTTTGAATAAACGAAGAAAAAAAGGGCAAAGTACGCTGGAATATGCCATTCTGATTATTATCATCCTCGGTGCGCTGATGTCCATCCAGATATATATCAAACGCGGGATTCAAGGAAGACTGAAAAGCGCGACAGATGATATCGGGGACCAGTTCTCTCCGGGGAATACCAATGTAGTGAAAATTATGCACACCGTCAGTAATTCTGTCGATACGTTTGCGTTCGGTAAATCCAAATCCACATTAACAGGTAAGGGGGAAATAACGACCGAACAAATGAATTCTGACATCATGATTGTTAATCAGGAATTCTGGCAATAAGCCCGGCTTTTGATGACAAGATATGGCTTGCTTGGGAGAGAGGTTCTTTTCGGGCAGGCCATATTTTTTTAGCGGGCTCGCATTCGCAAGAACGTTAGAACGTTATCATGAGAATGCGGGTTTAATCTTTCTTCATTATGTTAAAGCTTCTAACAAATAGACGCGCTCAGGCTATGATGGGCGAATATGTCCTTGTTTTTGTGATTGTTTTAAGCGTCATGGGGGCGATGACGGTTTATTTCAAACGCGCCATCCAGGCCCGCATGTACGACGCCCGTAACGCAATGGTCGGGACCGTCTATGAACGGACGAACGAGATCAATTATGTGGGGGAAATCGGGGTCGCGTACGAGCCTTATTACACCAACACCACGTCATCTGTGCAGAGGACATCAGAATCAGAAACAAGGTTGAAGCCTGGGCTGACGACGGGGATTTTTAGTAAAACAATTAACGAAACGACAGCTGTTCAGACAGAAAGCACGACCGCTCCGCCTAAAGATGTGGACTTGTTTTAATATGTTGAGAAAAAGATCATTTCGCCATCAGAGGAAGACACAAAACGCCCAATCCATGCTTGAATATGTCATTGTCATTGGCGTTATCGTCACGGTTCTGTTCACGATGAACCCTTTGCTGAAGCGCAGCATCCAAGGGCTTATTAAATTCGTCGCGGACCAAGTTGGTAATCAAGAGAACGCGGAACAAGATTTCGATGAGATGGGGCATTTACAATCTCAACATGTCAAAACGCAGGCGGACATTCATCGGACAGAAATTGATTTTTTGCGCGTGATGAATTATATTTCCGATGAAGTGGTTGTTTCGGAAAGTAACACGCAGATTAATGCGGGATTTACTCAGACCGATTAAATGGTTAAAATTTGCTGTGGCATGGATGATAGGGAGACTTAGCATGAAACTGATTGGCCGCAAAAAACGAAGAGGGCAAAGCGTCATCGAATACGTCATTCTGATCACTATCTTATTGGGTGCTTTCTTGGCCATTGGAACTTATTTTAAGCGCGGCGTTCAGGGGCGCTGGAAAGAGGCTGTCGACGGATTCGGTGATCAATACGATCCCCGCGCTGCCGACACGAACATTAAACACAGCATTTTGTCAAATACCAATACGACGATTTTGGCGATGAATAGTGTCGGCGGCTTCTGGACATCGCGCACTGATGAATCAAAAACGACTGAAAAAAGGACGGGATATATGTCGTCGGGAGCGTATTGATTGAGGTTACAGAAGGTTACGAGAGGGTACGGGATGTTTCGTAAAGCCATCAGCCCTCACGCAACTTCATGTAACATTACGCAACCTTCCGCAACATCATGTACCCCGCGTAACGTTTAAATATGTCTTTTTTTAAACAACATAAGTTCGCTTCTACCCGCGCCCAAACCGCCATCGAATTGGCGATTTTTGGCGCCATTTTAATCTTTGTGGTCGGTCTTATTGTGAATTCAGCCATGAACACAGGGTATTCGCAAAACCAACAGTTAAAGGGCATGCGTTTGGCAATGCGCCAGTCTTATTTAAATTCCCAAGCCGGGAATGCATCCCGCAACACGGCCAGTGTTTTTTTCATCGAAGATCGTTTGGTGGCCTCGGCTGATAAATATAGCGCCATTGACCGCACGCCGATGGTCATGGGAGGGCAAGCAACGCACAGCAGACAGCTTTTTCAACCCGTCGATGCCAACGAGTTTAAAAATCTTCCCAAAGTTGATTGGTTTATCAACGGCAAACATTTTGTCCTGACAACCGCGGCCTGGACGGTGTATACCGAACCCACGGACCCCGACGTCTGGGTCGATCCGGATTACAGCACGACTATTTTCATGGATAGCTCTCATCCCAACTGGGACGATAAATGCGCGACCAAGAAAGTTAAAGATGCAACGGGAGCGACAGTTGTGGAGGATGTCGGCTGCATTCTGTTTTATACAAAAATTTATAACACCGGCAACCCCAAAACAAGCGAGAATTGGTGTAATGGAAGTACAATCCCTTGCGATAAGAATCTTCCCGCCAAGTGCCGCTTTGACCTTGATAAAAATACGGTGACTGTGGAGAACATTGCCTCGGATAGTTGCACTCCCGATATTACCGATACGACGCTGTGGAAAGATATGGCTTGGCAGTGGTTTGCCGTCCACGCGATTGATAAATCCGAATATGATAATGGCAAAAAAGTCAAAATCACTCCGTTAAACACAAAGGCAGGGTTTGATGGCATCAATCTCACAAAAGAAACAAAAGTGAACGACGAAGTGGATGTTGATGGAGATAATAAGGAAGAGAGGATCTATAAAATTAAGAAAAAGAATGGGTTTGGCCTGATTCGGAAGATGATTGTTTTAGATACGCAGGCAGGCGATATTGATCCCAGCTATGATGATGCGAGCCCGGGGCCGGAACCGGGATTTACGCGCGATGTCGGCGTGTTTACTTTTGTTAAAGACGATACATCTTCCGATGGGGGGACGTATTTGCGGATTGAAGAAGGCAAGCTGTATGATGATGATCAACAATATGTCCGCACAACGACGAAAAAAGATCAGGTCGATATCATTGAACGCGTGTTGCAGTTAAGTAATGACACGAAGCGCTTTTGCAGCGGCGGGGCCCCCACTCCTGCGGATGTTTCGGATTCATCGGAAAAGTGGCCGGGATGGAGTGTTTCGGAAGAGATTTTAAACCCCGTCGAGGCTTGTGCCAGCACGTGCGGAGCCGAGAAATGTTTCAGCGACCAGTGCCGCAATAAAATATGTTTTGATGAAGAGCGAGAAATCATTTTTGTTCGAAGCAGGATCAAGGATTTACATGGCCGTAAATGGATTACCGCGGTGGAGGACACATCGGGGATTGATCTAAGCCCTAAATAGGTCATCGGGTGTAGGGTGTGGAGGCGAGTATAGGAATAGGGAGATGGAGATGGAACAAAAAAATATTAGACTAAAGACCAAAGCCATAAGACCATACTCGCATCCAAACCATACACCCTTAGACTTTATCAAAGGCCAGGTGATTTTAGAGTTTAGTTTTAGCATGATGGTTGTGCTTTTGCTGATGTTTGGCACGATTATGGTGTTTCGCTGGACGGGGTTAGATTTGGTCGCGCGTCAAAAATCCCACGACGCCCTTCTGTTTAATGAAGATTTGACGCCGGAAGAACAAATAGACCCGTTTTTTCACGCCCCCCTTCCGATGAACGCGACGTGGGTTTGGGGCCAATAAAACGTATATAGGACTAAGGACAATGGACTTCAATGTTTAAAATGATCCAAAATTGGGCGGCATCCTTTCGAAGAAGACTGCTGGATTCGCGTTGCAAAGGCCGCAGCGGACAAGTCGCCGTCGTTTTAATTCTTCTCATTGCCATGGCGCTGATTTTTTACGCCGTCACCACGAATCTCAACAAGGTTGTTCAATCCAAAGACAGCAGCCTAATCGCGTCTAACGTGGCGGCGAGCCTGCTGGCTTCAGAAATGGCCAGTTATGGCCAATATCAATTTCAAACGATTCTTGGCGGGAAAAAAAAGAAATGTGAAGGAACCAATCTTTTGGTCTACATTATTGTTATTATTCTCTGTATTATTATAAGCATATTAATCCCTGGATGGGGCGCAGCGATGGCCGTGGCGGCGATGGCGGCTTTAGTCGCGGGGATTATTCAGATAACCGTTGTCCAGCCGGGGATCACAGATGCGTGGAATAAACAGCTTGAGGCGCTCTCCACGAGAGATCAATTTTTAGAGGGAGGGATCCGCCAAGCGTTATTGACGGGCGTCACCGACCAAGTTCAGATTGAAGACCTTTATGATACAGATACCGACGGAAGATTCGGGATCGGTGGGGACGGGAATCCTTTGGACAAAATAAGCCGTTTTGGGTATTATTATTCCGAAAATAGGATCAAGACGATCAATCCGTCTAACAGCGCGGAAATCCAAGATTTTATTGACGCGTTAAAAGAGATTTTGGAGGTCGGTACCGACAGTTTTTGTTTGTACGATCCTCTGCCGGCCTGCCAAGTGGAACCTGCCGACGGAGGGCCGCATCAATGTTGCCACCCGCAGTCGATTGCCCAATGCAATCCCTGCTGTCTTCCACCGGATCAACGTCCCGAGTGTTGTGACCCGAGCCTTGCGGATGAAGATCAATGCGGCGATCCTTCACAGTGCGTGGCCCAAGGCCCCTATCTCAGCTCACCGATTGATCAACCGTATGTGTTCGATATTTTTTGGGAAGATGACACCGATTACTATGCGGACCCGACAGTCCCGGAACCCGACGTGGCTGAAGTCGCCTGTTTTCGTGAATTATTGGGCCGCGATGACGAGCACGATGATTATGTGAAAAGCATGAGCTCTCCCAACGGGACCCAAACGCTGTCCGAGGGCTCGGGATGGCTCGTCGAGGACACAACAGGTTTTTACGGCGATCCTTATCCTCCCAACGATGAACTGACAGGCATCTTCAAGTTTTTCTATGAAGCGGCCTATTGGGGGGTGGAGTTAAATGCGTTAACGACGAATAACCCCAAGAATCCGCAATGTCACTGGTGTGATCCCCGCCAATCAGGCGGGACAACATGTGATGCCTCAAAAATTTATCATAATTATAATAATCCGTTAACACCCGAACCTAACGATGCCGATATTCCTCAGCTTGCGCTTCCAATTACACCAAACCCCGCCGCCATGACGTATCAGAATACATTCTGTGTCGATGGGACAAATGCTAATTCCGGCGTGGACGGCCAACGGCCTTTGGCTCCGGATAAAATTGGTTTTCCGATTGACGATGTTTTGGCCGCTCCTGCCGCGTGCGCCCAAAAAGCGTTGGATCCATTGTATACAGGAGGAGGTTTTTGGAAGCCGGGAGCTGATCGATTTTGTACAACCGAATATCCGTATTACGCGTCGGATAATTTAGCTTTCGCTTGCGATAAACATAAAAACGCGGCCGGGAAACTATGCCAGGTCGACGATGGGGAAGGCGGAACGACCACCACAACGTGCGATTGCGAGGATGCGGGCGACAAGACATTATGGACCGAGGATATCTTGGACGACATTATTTATGGCCTCCCGGAATTTATTGTCTGGGCTCAAGGGTTAGTTTCTCAAGACATGGAATCTCTCACCGAGGGGTTTGAAGATTGGTATGATCAAGCGGCCCCCTGGATCGAATCGTTAGACCCTAATTGTTATTTATGTGAACTCGATGAAGACGGAAATCCCGTGATCGGCGCGGCGGTCATATGGCGCGATGAGATTGCTTTGATGAAGAATAGTTTGGCTGATTGGCGTACAACAGCTGCCTCGGTGGGGGCACAGTGTGATAGCGGCGGGACAGGAAAAGATAAAGTCTGGTGTGTCCCTCCGGAAGGATGTGAGGCCGCCGATTATATCCCTGCCGCCGAGCAAGCCACCTTTAATGTGACAGGGACACGCGGTGATTTAGACGCTGTTATTCAATGTTTGAATTATAACGTATCTGCTGTTTCCGCTAGCGACGGGACAAATGACTATCCGGGAAATTATGAACGGTATAAACATTGTTTCGAAACGTGTTCGCGTGATGCCTGCCAGGATTTGCCGCGCTCCATGCTGCCGTTGGCCGAGTATGATCCGCGGTTCTTTGAAACAAGTGTCAATGATCCCGTCTTTATCGCGGCCTATCCGGAAATTAATAATAACGAGCCCGATTTAGTTGGACTAATTTCATGCCTTGCCGATTGTACAACGTGCCCGGCCATGGCGCCTTCCTGGGTGGACAGCGGCGGCGCAACTCATTTTTATTTTGATATTGATGGCGATGGAAACCCGGAAAATCCGGCGACAAATTTTGACCCCAGTCCGTCCAGTGCAGGCGGGGACTGTCCGTTGGCGTCATCCCCCTGGGCGCCGGCCGTTCTTGGGGCCATTCGCAGTATTAATGCCATTTGTGATCCCTCGCATCCTCTTTCTCAAGATTGGTTGTCCAATACAAATCAAAGTATGCGCGAAGCCCAGATGCAAACGATTAAGTTTTCGAAACGGCTTAAGTTCCTCAATGAAATTATGTCCCGCGCCGACGGGATCATTGGAATATTGGCCGATGCCGAATTGGCTTTTGATCAATTTATCACCGCAGCCAACGAACTGATTAACTATCGCAAAACGCTGGATGACCAAACAGATAAAGAGAAAGACGCGGGGCTGCCTTATCAGGCGATTTATGGGTGGAAAGATGAAAATAAAAAGGGGGAAGATGGATTGTGGCACATCGTTAAGGTCGACGCGCGTATTCCCCGCCGCTGTGATAAAGCCTGCTGGACGGACCAGAAGCAAAAAAATAAAGACAAACATTGGCCAAAGGTTAATACGTGGACGGAGAATTGGGGAAGCAAGCGTTGTTACGAGCTGATCTACACGGACGGAGCGGTGAAGGCCCGCGTCAGCCGTTGGGACGAAACCCGAGCATCGGACACTCTTTATTTCCCTAATAAATTGCCGATTTGGAAATTCAAGAGCTTCGCGAATGTCAGGCCCGGCCAAGAGGGCCCAATTACTACCGGGGCCAATGGTTTAGAAAACACCTGCGCCCCGCAAATGTCGGTGGGGCCAAAAAACAAGAAGAAGGATTACGGGGCGTTTTTAATGAACGAGCCGATTCTTGATGGAGAGGTTGATAGTGATGGAAATCCTCTGGTCGACTTTAACGGAGATCCTATTCCGAGTAATATCGACTGCTGGAATCGCAGTGTTGAATTGTTATCGCAGGGGGTATCAACCGAAACATGCGCGGAATATTTCTTTGCCGAAAATCCTAAAAAAGGAATGCACATTCGTTTTGTCAAATGCAAGCAGCCATTTTAAAAATATGCTTTTCTATAAAAGAAAATCCGGCCAATCGTTAGTCGAATTTAGCGTCCTGGTGATGTTTATTCTCGGCGCTTTCTTGATTTTTCAAAAATATATCGTACGCGGCTTTGCCGGCCGCTGGAAATCCGTGGGCGAATCGTTTAGCCAAGGCAAAGTCTATGACCCCGCGAAAACGATTGAATGCGCGTTTGACCAGAAATATACGCAGAAATGGTATGACCAAAAATGTTTTCAAGAGATCTGCATTGAGGATTGCTATACGGTCCAAGGGTCAGACGCGGATTGCCAACTTTGCATCGAATCGTGCACCCAAAGCCCTCTTGGGGTGATGTGTAATGATTCTTAAGATTTTTCTCCTCCGGGTGTAAAAATTTACCCAACTGTTTGTTTTCCGCCTAAATGTATCGTATAATTAAACAGTTCGTAACTCGGAGTTCATCGCTCGCAGCAGAAGCATTTGCTTTTCCTATCAGCTGCGAGCTATCCCCTGAAATCGCTTTGCGATTTCGGGGATTTAATCCCGGGAAGGCTTTGCCTTCCACGGGACGAACTCTCAACTAAATATATGACTCTTATCATCCTATTATTCATTATCTTCTGCACCGTCGCCCTCGTGGTTTACACGGTTTTGCCCGCATTTTTTGGCAGCGCCCGGGTCATGGGGGACAAACGCCAGCAGCGCTTGGCGAACAACATGGAACAGCTGATGTCCCGCCAAGAGGCCAAAAAGAAGAGCCGATTCTTGGTCCTGGCTCCTTTAATTGGCGCGGGAGGGCTTTATCTGCTGGCCCCCGAGGGGATGAAGCTTTACGCGATCATTATCGGCGGGACATTTGGATTTATTTTCCCCGGTTTTTATATTCAGTTCTTGACCCGCAAAACGCGGGATAAATTTAGTGATCAGCTGGTCGATGCGCTCATGATTATGTCAAGTTCGTTTCGTGGGGGGTTAAGCCTTGTCCAGGCGCTGGAAGCTGTCGTTGAGGAAATGCCGGACCCGATCAATAAAGAATTTGGGACGGTTTTAGGCGAAAATAAAATGGGCGTTTCCCTGGAAGAGGCGTTGTTCCATCTTTATAGCCGGATGCCTTCATCGGCCATGCAGCAGATGATTACGGCGATTTTGTTGGCCCGCGAAACGGGAGGGAATTTACCGATTATTTTTACCCGGATTGTTAATAATATCCGGGAAAACAAGAAGATCCAGCAGAACCTGGATACACTCACAATTCAAGGGAAACTCCAGGGGATTGTCATGAGCTTGCTTCCCATCGCTTTTGGGTTTATCGTTTATTCGTCAAACCGCCGGCTGTTTGACCACATGCTTGTTTCAGACATGGGCCGGGCGTTATTGGCCTACGCGGCTGTTTCGGAACTAATCGGCGCGGTGTTGATTTGGAAAATCAGTACGTTTAAGGATTTTTAATGAGCCCCAAACTTACGGAGGCTAACCGACGTAAGTTTGTTGGGCGAATTAACCCCGCCGCTTTTGCGCAGAATGCGCAATGGCGGGGTATCAATAAAAGGAATGTTGTATGCTAGCCATCATCCTCGTCTGCGCTTACCTTAGCGGATTTAGCTTCATCATGGGCTTTATGCCAATCGATTGGGAGGATCGCCCGACGCTAGGCTTGACGTTAGCGCCCAAGAAGAAAAAGACGCCGTTTTCCTATTTCCGGGGCTTTGCCCAAATCAACCGTCCCATTTGCCAGGGGACATTGCGTCAGAGGATTGCCCGCGACATTGCTATTGCCCATATTAACCTTACCCCGGAAGAATTTTTCCTGTGGAAAGAAGTCGCGATTATTATGGTCCTTTTTTTGACGTTTCCCATGATCGGCCCGGACGGGATGTTTTTTTGGATCTGTATGAGCTTGGCCGTGGGGTATATGTTGCCGGAATTTTGGCTTAAAGGCAGGATCAAAAAAGTCAAAAATTCCATTATTAAGGAATTACCGGATGCCATTGACTTGTTGGGGCTGTGCGTGAATGCCGGGTTGGATTTTATGCTTGCCTTGAAATGGGTTGTGGAAAAATCCCCAAAAACAGTCATTATCCACGAGCTCAATACGGTCCTTCAGGAGATCAATGTGGGCAAAACCCGGCGGGAAGCGATCAAGGATTTGGCGTCTCGTTATCAGATTCCGGACCTTTCCACCTTTTCGCGGACATTGGTCCAGGCCGATAAAATGGGGACTTCCGTAACGGAAGCCCTCAACATCCTCTCTGAGGATATGCGCATCGCGCGGTTTCGCCGCGGCGAACAAATGGCGTTAAAAGCCCCGTTAAAAATGCTTGTTCCCCTGCTCTTGTTTATCTTTCCTGTCGTCGGCATCCTTGTCGCCGGCCCTATTTTCCTCGATTTTATCGAAAATAATCCTCTCAAAGGCATGCAGCATATTAAATAGATGCCCATTTTACGCACCGGGTGCGTCTCTCACATGCCCCGCACCGGGTGCGTATTTTTCCGGGTGCGTATTTTTGTCATTCATCATTCAGGTGCTTGAGAAAGGCTAATTCTCGTTGATAATCAATCCTTTCTTCAACGAAGGCTCGATATTGCGAGGTGGAAAGATCAATGAGTTCTTCCCAATGACAAAGGCGGTCATTAGTCTTCGGATTTAAATACTCTCCATAAGAAGAATGCCAGTCTAGCGGGTTTCGGGTTAGTCCTGCAGTAGATGGGTTTAGATGGACATAGCGAGTGAGATGAAGCAATTGCGAATCGCTTTCAACCAAAACATTTTTAAACCTTCCAATCCATAGCGGCCCTTTCCTCTTGTATCTTTCATTAAAATAATGGGTATAGCTATTTTGAATATTGCGCATAAAGTGGGAAATGCCGTTATCTTTTAATTGCTTTAAGACGAGGTGGATGTGGGTGGGCATAAGGCAGTAGGCGATAATTTTAACTAGAGGATCGCTGGAGATTTCATAATGATCCAGGTAGTTTGCCAATGAATGCTTGGTGAGATCGACATTTCGTAAGAAAATTGATAGTTTTACCGCTACTTTGGCATATTGATAATATTGAATCGTTGCCCGCATTCTTTGATAATCAGTTTGGTGGTTAAAGATTGGAAATCGTTCAATACTTTTATTGAAAATGTGATAAATATAATCTGTTGATAACGATACTTTTCTTTGCATAATAGTGAATGACAAATCTGGGGGAGATGTTTTGCGGACTATGATTTTATAACATAATTTTTTATGTTAGTCAAATTTTTTATTCGGATTTAGTAAAAAATTTCGCACAAAATTACGCACCGGGTGCGTAGCACATTGAAGACGCACCCGGTGCGTGAATCTAAATGTCCAATCTGACGATCTAATGTCCAAAGTTGACAATAATGTCCAAACTGAATAATCATTTTCGAGCCATTTCATCTTTATCGAAAGTTTCATAAATCCCTTAAGGGAAACGCTTTCTAGAAAATAAAATTATGCCCCGGAATGCTTCCTCAACGAGGTTTTTAGCCATTATTATATATATTTAATAATAATTTTTTAAAATTATTGTAAGTTAATATTTATCAATAAGTTATATTCCAATCAAACAGGGTGTTAACCTTGTGCTCTATATAGAATATGCTATACTACGACAGTAGTTAAAAAAAACTTCAGTATCTGAACCAATTGACCTGGATTAAACAATGATCGCCACGGAATTCAGGAAACAACAAAGTTCAAGAATCCAATCTTTAAAGGTAACCTGTTTTCTGCGGTTGCCTTTTTCTGTCAATAAGCATTTTCGATCCCTAAATTAACCGTATATGGACATGAGCCTTTTAATATATTGCTTAATACTCTTAATTTCGACTATTAATAGTCTTAATAGGGGCGTTTTTCATAAAATTGGCGTTTTGTGCTTTTTAACCAATAAACGAAATATAAAAAACGGCTATTTAAAGCCACTTTTATATGGAAAACAGATTGGACAATTCCGATAACGAATTAACCCCGGATGTTATCACTCCCGGGGTTAAAGGACATCAAACCTACGCTTCGGCCGGGGATTGCAACCTCACGCTAGAAGAGGTGACGCAGTCCCATGAACCTCCTTTCCGCAGCCGTTTCAAGGGGTGGATCCGCGCCATCGCGCTAGCCGTTATTTTGATTTTTGTCCCGGAACAGGCCAGCTGGGCTTTTAACTACAATCCTTTTATTTTGTATGGCGACAAGATAAGGGGCGGCCAGGCCAGCACGGCCAGCGAAGACTTTGTGCCTAGCGCAACCCCCGATCAAATCACATCCCGGCGCATCGCCCAAAGCATTAATCAGCTGTTAAGCCAAATAGCCAACAAGAAAAATACCCGCGTTGAACTCCGGTTGCCGGCCCCTGCAAATGCCGCGAGCGAAGCGAGCGTAGCGAGCGCATCGAGCCCAATTGCCGAGAATCAAAACCCTTTAACGATTGATTCTGATTTATTTTTTACGAATAGTCTTATTGATCAAATTACCAGCTGGTTGCAGGACCCCAATATCCACCCCTTGAACTGCGGGGTGTACGCGCTTCGCGACATCCTCAAACTCAATGATATTGACATTTCATTGGAAGATCTTTCGGTCAGCCTGTTGACGGTTGATATTTTATCCAACATCATCAAGCCCGGCGAACCAAAACTCAAAACATCGTTGTACGCGATTAATCGCTTGACTGATGCGTATGGCCTGAATCTTCAAGCCGCCAAAATCGCCGCAGAGGATATATCACGTTTACCGACGCCGTTTATCGCGAGCGTCCAAGACGAACATTTCGTGACGGTTACAGCCGTGAGCGACAATGAAATTTCTTACACCGACATCGGCCGCCCATTAACGGTTTCCCAAAAAGAATTCAACGGCCAATTCACCGGCTTTGTTTTAGCGCCGAATCTTGATCAACAAATCGACATCACATTTGAACATTTAAGCGATCAGATGAAAGCGTTCATTTGGGGATCCAAGTGGGTGGACAATTCGGACAACCTCCCGGGATTGATTAGCAATGGCGAAGCGTTTGGACAAGCGGTTTTATTTATTATCTTAGCTATAATTAATCCCACATCAACAGCCATTTCAATATTTTTGAGCAATGTCCAAGAAGCCTGTGTCGCTACAAGAAAATGTGATATCGGGAACACGGCTCTTCTTGCAGCCGCAATAGCGGGGGCCATTGAGGGCGGAATAACAACTGATCCGACGACGGGTGCTAATGAATTTAGTTTGAGCGGGGCTGCTGCCGGAGCCGCTAAAGGACTTGCTATCGGTGTAGTCACGCAGGAGATCGCCGAATATCTTGACGGTATTATAGGCGGCAATGGATTTCTTCATCAAGCCTTGGTTTCCATCGGCGCGGCTGTCCTTGCGGCAGGATTGGTGGCTGGTGTCAGCGGCGGGATGGAAAAAGCGACTGCGCCATCAGGAGGAGAGCCACCGGGAACGACTCCCAGTGGAGATCCTGCAGTGGCGCCTGTGGATCCAGCTTCAACACCTGAACCTTCTGTTCCCGAAGGAGCCCCCCTCGATAATGGAGGATTTTTCGCCGGCCTTGGCGATTTCCTTTCTGATTTTGGCGATGGATTTATCGAAGGCCTGGCTAACGCTTGGGAAGGCGGGGTAAGGGCTCCCACCGGAGGCCCAATTGTAAAGGCTCTTACGGATGGCATTAAAAAAACGCTCCAACTCCAACTCACGGCGCTGCTTGTGCGCCTTATTCTGGACGAAGCCGGAATCGTCGACGGCGATTCGTTAGCTTCGCAGGCGATTGGGCAGATGGTGGTTGCCCTTATTCAGGCCAGTAACTATGCGGAAAATACTCAGGCAAAAATTGACGAAGTTGCGGTCAAGCTTGAAGCGGCCGGAATGAGCCATGAAGAAGCCTACAACAAAGCCGTTGAACAAGTGGCCGATCAAAGCGGCGTTTCGGTCGAAGAATTAGAAAAATTTAAAGACGGCAACGGAAATTACAGTAAAGAATTTCTTGATCAGCACTTTAATAATCTGGAAAACGCGCAGATGTATTCTATCTTGGGCCTCGGATTGGCGAATACGGGAGTCATGGCCGCGTTGGACAGCTATGAAAGAAAACTTACTAAAGGCGAGCGGGCCGGGATTAACCAGCAGGACCGAGAGAAATTGTTGTATGCGCGTTTAGGGGCGCTTATCATTGGAACAGGGTTGGAAGGCATGGTGGCTGCCGCAATGATGGACGACAAAGATATTAACGCGTATGCGGAGAAATTAGGGAATCAAGCCAAAGAAGAGGCGATCAACAATTACAATGGAGATAAAAATTCCGCCGAGGCCCAAAAGGCCGGGAAAGAAGCCTATACCGCTAAAAAGACTGAAATTATGGATGGGATGGGATTTTTGAAATTAGCGTGGGGGGTGATGCACGATGAATTGTTTTCTGCCGGGGGCCAAATGGCGGGAAATCTGGCAACGATGAACGGGACCATTCCGTTGGGCGTTGAGCCGGATGGCAGCCCGACATCTTACAAAGGCGAGCCAGTCACGCTGGAGCAAATTGGATCGGTGTACCCGACATCCTTGAAAAATCCAATTCAAATCGCCGCCTTCATGGATTCGATCAATGAATTTCAGCGGTCTGTCGGAGCCGATCCTCTGCGCGTCAAGCAACTCAAAGACGCGAACAAAGAATTGAAAAAGCAATTAAAGGCGCAAGGGCTTTCCAACGATGAAATCGACCGCCAAATCCTTCTGTCCAACATCGCCGCGTTCGACGCGGTCAACAACGTCACCAATTATATTTACGATAATTTGAACGGATCATTGGCCGGGGTCTTGTTGAACGATAATCCGTTTTTGAAAACCGCGGATTTTGTGGCCGGATCTCGACAGCTTGTTTTGAAGAAAACCGATGCAGGGGAAGTATATGTTGTGAATAGCAATACAGCAATGGTCTATGAGCCCAATCCCGATCATCCCGACCAAATGGGGCTTAATCCCGAAGAAGTTACCACGGGAACTTACCTTGGGTCGGCGACATGGAAAAACGGCGGCCATCCGATCCTTGCCTCTGTCATCCATGAAAAAAATTATAACAAAAATGCTTTTCTCGCCTCGGCTGGCCTTCCGCCGGATGTGCGGCAAGCATTGGGCCTTGCCCCGGGCGAGGACAAAGGGTTTAACATTGATGGTGAGACGACACTTGTCCCAAGCGACTTGGAGACAACAGATGCAAGCGGAAAAAAGACATATGCGTTTAATGGGACAACGCCTGTGTCATTGGGTTTTGATCGTGAAGAAATTAATCAGTACATCGCTGAAGGAAGGTCTGTTACGGTTGACTTAGGAGAGATTCAAACAAAAGATGGAAAAGTGATTTCGCTTACCGCTAGCCGCGCCGCCGGCCCAGTCAGCGAACTGACCCCTGGTTTTAATTTTACGAAAGAGGCGTTTAATGTTGATGCCAACGGACATAAAACCACAGGGACAAGAACAGCGATTACAACAGTGGCTCAACAGGGCGTCCCTCAAAAAAGTGTTGATGAAAATGATCTTGCGGCGGTCTATGGCCCTTCAGGAAAATTGCTGGGTGTTTTGGTTTCCCCTCCAACATCATTGACTGAAACAATTCCCTTGGTCGCGGGATCTAACGGAAAGCCTGTGGCAGGAAACTCTCAGTGGGATAAAGGCATTGATCTTTCCACCGCTCAATCCAGAGATCAAGTCGATCAAACCGTTAATAGGGCGAGCAATGTGGGATTAGGACATTTGGCCGCGGCGCATCAGTTAATTCAAAACGAAAGTGGCACAAGTGAAGCGACCGATAACGCGATTGCCCGCGACGCCGAGAATCAAGCGTTGATGGGGGATCAGCCAATCACCGAAAGCGTATTGGCTTTCAGAGGGCTGGAAACGTTAAGCCCAGAATTACAACAAGTCGCTAAAAATCTTAATATGAGTGAAGCAGATTTTGGCAAGCTCGTGCTCGCGCACGGGGCAATGGCCATTGAAATTCCTGGTGTGGGCGCGCTTAATTTGATGGGCGATATGGCTTACTCGTATAATTTGTCTGCCGACCCGAAGGGCAATGGCCCAATCACGGCGTTGTTAAAATATGATTCTCCTGTTGGATTAAAACAAGTTTCGGCTGTCTATCAGGGTGTTTCGTTAAGCAATGTCCGTCAAGGGAAAGGCGTTACGTTTAATAATCCTAGCCAGCAATATGTTGGTGTCGTCGCGACAGAACCAGAGGTCGTCAATCTTCCGGCCTCGCTCGTCGGGTTAGAGTCGATGCTTGCTACGGGTCCTTTGCCGCCAGCGCTTATTGTGAAAGAGCCCACACTTGTTCTTAATCAGAGCCAATCGCGCGTCAATCCAGCAACGGGTGAATTAATGCAGTGGGCCTCTCCCAAGGCGACCGTTTATACTCAATATGTGAATGGTCAATCGATCGCGCAATCCGGCGATCAAACGACGGGCGGAAGCGGGCCGATTACTGTTGCCCGACGGGAAGCAATCCAGGATCCACTTGTTTCTCTTCCAGCAGCGCTCATCGGGACGGAGCCAATGGCATTAGCTGCGGCGAATGCAAATCAAATCCCGGGCAATCCGAATGTCAACCCTCTCTATCAAGATAAGGACGGAAATTTACGGGTTCGCACAATTCACGAAGCTGTTGCTAACATCGCGGCGGGTGATGCAACGTTCTGGCAAATTAGCCCTAGCCAATTAGCGTTTAGTGGGACAGCGACAGAAGAAATAATCGATTTTGATCCTGCGACGGGAAATGCGGAGAGATTTATTGCGCCTATAAACAAGATTTATAATGTTGACGACAAAGATGGTAATCCGGTGCCAATGCGTGCACGGATTGGATTAAATAATTTTGACGTTTCTCCCGTCGGTGTTTTTGAGTATGGGAATAAGCCTGGCTATTATCCCGGTGATCCCAATCAAACTGTCCAAGTTCGAGAAGCGGGCCATACGGCTCTTTTGATTTTTGATGGGCAATATGTCAAAGGCTTGTCGGCGGGGATGTATGTCAACGGCGCGATGCCGGAACGTCTTCGTGACGGGCCGTGGTCTACACAAGGGACTCATACAACATTAAATGATCCAACCCAAGCCCGAACAGAAGCTGAACAGGTTTTGAGTGGCGGATGGTTGTCCGGCTTGAGGGATA
The DNA here is from genome assembly GCA_020053475.1 of Candidatus Omnitrophota bacterium. Classification (GTDB taxonomy): domain Bacteria; phylum Omnitrophota; class Gorgyraeia; order Zapsychrales; family Zapsychraceae; genus JAGVNC01. The sequence goes on from JAGVNC010000028.1 coordinate 79,087, forward strand.
CGCCGGCTGTGGCCATGTTGCCCTTGGCGTTAGTGAGTGATACAGCTCGTCAGATGTTGACAGCGGCAACACTTCCTGGCTTGGAAACTCCCGAAACAATGGTTGATGTCTTAACAAATTTAGGCGCCAAAAAAATCAAGGTATTTAGCGCAGATTTAGAAACAAAACAAGGAGTGGTATATACGACGGAACAAACAGATAAAGGTGCTTTAGGGGAACCGTGGGTTCGATTGGATCCGGATAAGACAACATTAACAAAACTTGCCGGAGCTCAGGGAGCGGTTAAGAGTGGAAACGTAAAAGTTTATGACCGCAATTTTAACTTGATCGATGAGGCAAACGCCGATGGCGGACGGTTGGTCTTTAATGATGATGGAGCGGTCGTTGTGGGCCTAACAGGCCTTAAACAAACAGAACAATTCCGATTAACAGCTGGTCAAGGCCATGGAAATACCGGCTCATGGGCTCAAACAGTTGATGGATTCAGATTTTATCAACCGGTTCCAGCGGTTAACTTTGGTAATGGTGCGTCCGTCCAGGCAAAAGGAAAGGGAGAGGCTCCGACCAATGA
>JAGVNC010000052.1 GCA_020053475.1 Candidatus Omnitrophota bacterium
ACCTGTTTCCACATTTCGAGCTTCGCTCGACGCCCTTTGGGCGAAAAGCCATTCATCCACGGGTAAACCCGTGGTATTCTGCCCTTCGGGGTTAATAAATGAATTTAGCATGGCCAACCAGCCTTAGGAGAGTTTACGATGAATCGATTCCGACGTTTACGAACTTCCCCAACAATCCGTCGTTTAGTTAGAGAAACCATTCTGACCGCTGACGATTTAATCCAGCCGTATTTTATTGTTGAAGGGAAAAACAAAAAACAAGCCATCGCTTCAATGCCGGGGATTGAGCGGTTGTCAACGGATTTGCTGTTGAAAGGCTTAGAAAAATTTATTAAATCCGGTGGCCAAGCCGGATTATTTTTTGGCATCCCAACGGAAAAAGATGATCAAGCCAGCCAAGCGTACGCCGGAAATGGCGTGGTACAAAAAGGGATCAAATCCATTAAAAGAAATTTCCCGGAGTTCCTGGTCATCACGGATGTTTGTTTGTGCAGTTACATGAAGCATGGCCATTGCGGTGTTATGGAACAAGGCCATGTGCATAATGACAAAACGCTGGAATTATTAACGAAAACAGCCGTCTCGCATGCGCAAGCCGGCGCTGATATGGTGGCACCTTCCGACATGATGGATTTTCGTGTCAAGGCGATCCGTGAAGGGCTCGATCAAGCAGGCCTGATTAACACATCGATTTTGTCGTACGCCGTCAAATATGCATCGAGTTTTTACGGGCCGTTTCGTGATGCGGCGGACTCTGCCCCGCAATTTGGCGATCGTAAATCGTATCAAATGGATTATGCGAACCAGCGTGAGGCATTGAAAGAAGCCCAGCAGGATGTGGTGGAAGGTGCGGATATGGTCATGGTTAAGCCAGCGTTGGCTTACCTAGACATTATTTCGTTGTTGCGTCAAAAACTTAGCGTTCCTGTGGTGGCTTATAGTGTCAGCGGCGAGTATTCCATGATCAAAGCAGCAGCCCAAAAGGGCTGGATCAATGAACAAGAAGTCGTTTGGGAAAGTTTGGTCGCGATGAAACGCGCCGGTGCTGATATGATCATTACCTACCATGCGAAGGATGTGGTGGGGATCCGCAGTTAATCCCGATCTTTTCTCTTCATGTAAAATGGTTTTTTCTTCGGGTTAAACTTTTGAGATTGATCATCGTCGCGGTGTTTCTTGAACGAGTGTCCCTGCCCTTGAGCTTGATCGTTTTCTCTAAAGCTCCGGCTTTGATCTTTTTTACCATAATGGTTCCCTTGGGCATTGTCGCTCTCTTTGAAGCTACGGCTCTGATCTTTTCTCCCATAATGGCTTCGTTGGATACTATCGTTGTCTCTAAAACTACGGCCCTGATCTCCTTTCCCATAATAACGAGACGAACTGTAGGAGGGGCGGAAGGGTTTAGAAAAAGATTTCCCCTGGAATGACCTTTCCTGAGGCTTATGAATCAACAGATCTATTTTCCTCTCCAGGTTGACTAATTGTTGCTGCATCTTTTTAATCAACGTCATCATGTCCGGCTCGGCTTGCGTCGGAACATCAGAATCATGATCTCTAGACTGTTCGCTCATGTTGCTCCTTATCTTTTGAGGATATGTTGTTAATTTGATTAACCATCAGTCTATCATGGAAACATGAAAACATACATTAATCTTATCAAAGCGATAGAATACGCATCAGGAAAAGGGAGGAACCCTTTTTATTTTTTCCCTAGACCATTAAGCTTGAGCAATTTATAATACAACCCATGCAATCACCAAATTCCAAGAAGCTTTTTACCCGCGCCCAAGAAGTCATGGTCGGAGGTGTCAATTCGCCTGTCCGTTCTTTTAAGGATGTAGGAGGCGCGCCCTTGGTGATGCAATCGGGGAAGGGTGCCACCCTTTACGATGCGGATGGAAACGGCTACACGGATTATTGTTTATCGTGGGGCGCCTCTATTTTAGGCCATGCCCACCGCAATGTCGTTTTGGCCGCCAAAAAAACGGCGGAAAAAGGGTTAAGTTTCGGAACAACCACCCAGCCCGAAATCGAGATGGCGGAATACATTGTCCGCTACATCCCTTCGATGGAACGAGTTCGGTTTGTCAATTCGGGAACGGAAGCGACGATGAGCGCGATCCGTTTGGCGCGGGGAGTGACGGGCCGCGACATGGTGGTCAAATTCGACGGATGTTACCACGGCCACGTTGACGATTTGCTGACGAAAGCGGGTAGTGGAGTAGCGCAACTGGCACAATCATCAAGTTTGGGAATCCCCCAAAGTCACATTGACAATACTTTAAGCCTTCCCTACAACAATACCAATCTCCTGCGTGAAACATTAACCAAATACAACAATAAAATTGCTTGCGTGATCGTTGAGCCTGTGGCTGGCAATATGGGGGTTGTTGTGCCACAAATTGAGTTCTTAAAAATATTACGGCTGTTAACGGAACAATTTAAAATTATTTTGATTTTTGATGAGATCATCACAGGATTTCGTTTTCACAAGGGGGGCGTTCAATCGGAATTTGGCATCACCCCGGATTTGACATGTTTGGGAAAAATTATCAGCGGCGGATTCCCTGTCGGCTGTTACGGCGGGAAAAAATCATTGATGAAGGCATTGGCGCCGCTGGGAGGCGTGTACCAGGCCGGCACATTTTCAGGGAACCCTGTTGTTATGAAAACGGGGTTGGCCGCCCTTAAATATATGAATGACGAGAGATACAAATGGCTGAATCTGCGCTGCGAACAATTTGCCCAAGAGATCAATCATTTCTTCCAGGAAGAAAACATCGCCATGCATTTATCTTATTACAAATCCATGATGAGCCTGCGTTTTCGCCACGAGCCTGTCATGAATTACGCAGACGCCCAGGCTGCGGCCGGCGGAAAACGTTATGCCGCATTGTTCCATTTTTTGTTAAACAAAGGAATCTATTGGCCCCCAGCCGATTTAGAAGCGTCGTTTGTATCCATGATGCATACAAAAAAAGACCTCGGGCATTTAGCCGCGGCGATTAAGGAATATTGCAAAAAGGAGAGAGGATAATGAAACAAAAATTAGGCGCGTTGATGGTTATTGTGTCATTGGCGATGGGTTGTTCCGGGTGCGTGGCTTTACTCGTAGGCGCAGCGGCCGGGGCAGGAGGCGTTGCCTATGTCCAAGGGGGATTGGAAAAAAATGTTGACCATTCCGTGGCACAGGCATATAAGGCGAGCCTCACCGCTCTCAAAAGCCTCGATATGTTTGTTACCAACAAAGAGCAGGATCCGCACAGCGCCAAAATTAAGGCGGAGGCGTCGGATGGAAAATCCGTAACTATCGATATTGAATCGCTGACCGAGCGTTCTTCAAAAATCAAGATCCGTGTCGGGATTATGGGGGATGAAGAGCGTTCCCAGATTATTCTCAACGCCATTCAACGAAGATTATAGGATGATTCTGGATTGTCCGATGAACTATGGTATACTACGCGATGGAGAAATGGGATGAAAAATCCTAACAAACACTCGCGTAGCTCGCGCCGTTCGCTTCGCTCGCAGCGTCCGTGGGGCCATTACGTAAAATTTTTTGAAGAATCTGGGGTGTGGGTCAAGCGTGTAGAGGTCAATCCGCAGTCCCGCTTGAGCCTGCAGAAGCATGAGCACCGTTCCGAAAAATGGATTTTTGTCACTGGCCAAGGGTTGGCCATTGTGAACGATCAAAAAATTCCTGTGCAGGCAGGTTCAATCGTTGATATCCCTTTGGGGGCGGTGCACAGGATCGGGAATCCCTCAAGATCTGAGGGATTAGTTTTTATTGAAGTGGCGTGCGGAAATTTCTTATCCGAGGATGACATTATCCGGTTGCAGGACGATTATTCCCGCGTGGACAATGGGGGACGACAGCGCAAGAAGGGGCCTCAAGCCAAAAGGAAAAAATCATGAGCCGTTGTTTAGTCACTGGCGGAGCGGGATTTATTGGCTCTCACATTGTTGAACATCTGATCAAAAAAGGATACTTTGTCCGGGTGCTGGATAATTTTTCTTCCGGGAAAAAAGAAAATTTGGAATTTACGCAGGGGCTAGGGAAGGACAAATTTGAATTGGTCCGCGGGGACATTCGGGAAGCCCAAGTTTGTGACCAGGCTTGCCGGGGGATGGATTACGTTTTTATGCAAGCGGCGCTGCGTTCTGTCCCGCAATCCATGAAAAATCCCAGTGCCTATAATGACGTTAATATCGAAGGGACGTTACGCATGTTGGAGGCCGCGGCCAAACACAAAATCAAACGCTTTGTGTTTGCCTCATCAAGCTCAGTTTATGGAGACACCAAAATTTTCCCTGAAAAAGAAGATCATTTGCCACTCTTGATTTCGCCGTACGCGTTAACTAAATTGGCAGGGGAATACTATTGCCGGATTTTTAGCGAACATTTTGAATTGCCAACTGTTTGCCTTCGGTATTTTAACGTCTTTGGTCCGCGCCAAGCATTGGATGATGAATACGCCGTCGTTGTCCCTAAATTCATCCATTGTTTGATGCATGACGAACAGCCGCCCATTTTTGGGACAGGAAAACAATCCCGGGATTTCACCTACATCGACAATGTTGTTTCCGCCAATCTGTTAGCCGCCACAACGGCGGGGTTGAAACATGAGGTGTTTAATGTTGCCAATGGGGAAGATCAAACGGTCTTAGAGTTAGCCAAGGTGCTCAATAAAATTTTACACAAAAATATCAAGCCGAAATTGTTAAATCCTCGGCCCGGGGATGTGTTTAAAACGCTGGCTGACATTACGAAAATAAAAAAACGCCTGCAGTATCGGCCTTTGGTGAATTTTGAAGAAGGCCTTAAAAAAACTACTGACTATTTTAAGGCTAGCCGTCCCTGATGTCTCAACCTCTGCCTATTCCCATGTCATTTCTTCTGACCGAAGCGCTGATTCTTTAAGAATATTGATCCGGGCATCGGATGGGCTCCCATCTCCGAGGCCGGCGATTCATTCGTCGTTAATCTGTTTTGATGCAGATGCGAATCCTGGACATTTGTTACAACCACATTGACAACGCTTTGGTGTGGCGGATAAAAATGGCCTGCCCGATACAACTTTTATCTTCCAATTGGCACAGTTGGGAGAGAGAGCAAAAGGATATGAAATAAGTGACCATTGAACAATTTTGGGATATAATAGTCACGAAATGGTCATCCCCAACGTGTGATGTTTTTGTTACGTCCGCCATCAAAAAAGGATTACCAAAAGTTCTTTAATTGGTTCACGCGCAATTTAACACCCGAACCACCGTCGCGCAGTCCTTAACCCTTGACACTAATCCTTTAACTCACCTGCGATTTTCGCTTCTTACGACACGCGTTGAAGACAAGCCTGCCGGCAGGCAGGGAGGGAGGCTCCTAGTCAATGTCGCCTGAACTCTCTGAACAAAAAATCCCTGCATCTCTCGGGAATAAAGACCAATGGTGGGAATTATTATCCCGTTTTATTGAGTGCCTTAACATCAATGCCTTTGTGGTCGATGCGTTAGGGCATACATGGTTGCCCCCGGAGGAGGAAAAGGGTGGGGGGAGATTTTTTGTTGCCGCGAATATTCCTTTCGAATTGAAATTAACCACGCCCGATCTGCCCAAAAAATTCCTTAAGCGGTCCCGATTTTTAGAATGTGACAATAGGTACGGGCTAAAAACATTTGCGCTGCCGGTGAATCATTCAACGTCCCCGGCCGGGTTGCAAGGGTACGTGATTGTCGGGCCGGTTATTTTAAACGCCCGGCCGGATGATGCCCAGTTAAGCGTTTGGGCCAAAGAGGCGGGCATTGACGCGAGTGTCCTGCGGGAGGTTCACCAGGAAATCAGGGTTGTTCCGCAGGCAATGATGGATCCTTTATTGGAATTATTTTCTGAAATCATCAAAAGCTTTATTCTATTAAAGGGTGCGGCATTGCCCAAAGCACTTAATGGCAATGGGCATCGCGGAACCGTTGACCGCATGGCCCAAGAGATTTACAAAACCGTAATGCGCGATGAATTGTTGGTCACGCTTTTAGACTTGACCATGTGCCTAACTGGGACTGAATGTGGCTCAATTATGCTCAAAGAAGAGGGGCAGGAGACATTGCAGGTCAAAATCGCCAAAGGCATCAATTGGGAAAAAGCCTCAGGGAATAAGGTGAAAATAGGCGAAGGGTTGTCCGGCTGGACGTTGCAAACAAATGCCCCGCTTTACCTAAACTCGAAAGCTCCCAGCAGCCAATTGCAGCTTTGCATGAAGCGCCAGGAAATCAAGCAATCGCTTCTTGTTCCTTTAAGTTTTAGTCAGGGCGTCAAGGGCGTCTTAAGTTTGCACACCAAAGAAGAGAAGGCCTCGTTAGAAACCAGCTTGGCATCTCTGCAGCATTTGTCAAATTTTCTCTCCTACGCGATTTAATCTGTGGGCTCCCCGCATTTTTCCACAATTCCAAAAACTTCCCAAAATTCTTAAAAAGTCGCAAATTCCCAGAATTTGAGCAACAACCGCTTCAATTGATCTAGAAGAGAGGTGCTGTGCCCTCTAAGGGCCTCTCTTAAAAATCTAATTTTTTTGTTGTCAGGCGGAAACCCGTACTTTATAATGAGCATATGCTCATAAGAAAATACACGTTGATTTAAGCACCTGCTCATTGCAACAGGGTTGTTGAAAAGTCAAATTGCTCCGAGATTTTATTTAAAATAAGGAGGGTTTTCGTGGATAAAGGTCGCCGTAAAAAGGTCAGATATATCCAAATTATGCCGCAAATTTCACAATTCAGCCCTCGTGGGAAACCGGGTCGTCCGGATGAAATTGAACTAAAAGTCGATGAATTTGAGGCCCTAAAATTGACCGATTACCAGGGCTACGACCAGACCGAAGGTGCGAAGGCAATGGGTGTTTCCAGGCCTACGTTTGGCCGGATTTTAAGAAACGCCCATAAAATCGTGGCCACAGCCCTTGTTAATGGCAAGATCATCCGGATTCGGGTTGGCGATGTCCAGGTCGGTGTCCGGCAGCGCGATTTACCCTTTAAATCCGATCTAATTAGCCTCGGTCAAGCTGTAGAGCAAAGAATCCGCACCAAAATCTTCAAATATGCCAAACCCGCCTAACTAATACCTGAATATGGATCGATTCTGCCCGCTGGTGCCGGGTTCAGCCGCCTAAAAACTTCTACGAGCCCGTCAGAAACCCGCAATTCACTCCACACATCAACTTCATATAATATATCTTATGTTAACTTCATGAACTGCGACAAATGTAATGTAAGTGTTTGCACGCCATTGGCTTAATATAGTAATGCACTTGACCTGTGGAAAAATACACTTAGACTTACTTGTATTCTAATCTATTGGAGAACATCGGCTCTTTCTTGGCAGACCCTGGCATCCATTATGTTAAACTAGATCAAAATTGAATTTATTCTGGTTTATTGTTGTGGTTTATAAAAAGGCATCAGATTGCATCAGAAACAGGCGGGAAGACACATTATTAGTCAAAAATTGGCAAGTTTGTCTATTCTTTGGCTAAGGCGAGGCGGTACCTCCCTTCTTTGGTTTTGGATCTTGAGGGAGGGCAATATCAATTCACCAGACGTCTGGTGAATTGATTACGCATTGATTACGCACCCGGTGCGTACGATGTGGACGACGCACCCGGTGTGTATTTTTTATGTATTTTTTTATTATTAGGCTTTGAGGCTGACTTTTTCCGGCTGTTTTTGGTGCGGTGTCATGGCTTCGGCGGATTGGACATCGATCTCCAATAGGACAAAATTTTGGTCTTGGACCCCTCCAAAATACTGCTTAAGCATCGGAATGGCGTCCCAAAGGACCTGTTTTTTTGCTTTATCATCCGAAATTTTGGCTTTGCCGGTGACCCGGCAATACCACATTTTCCGGTCCACAAAACACACTTCAACCTGGGGGTTTTCCTTGATCTGCGGGATGGTCCGGGAACGGCCCAAAAGCGCCACTAATAACTCCCCCTCATCGGTCAAAAACGGCATCATCGGCCGCACGCGCGGTTGTTTGCCCTCAGTTGTGGCCAAGAGGCCAAACCCGGCGTCTTTGATCAAATCAATGGCTTCTTCATCGGTCATTTAAGGCTCCTGGCAAATGGATTTCAATGATGGTTGTCATGTTAGCGTAGAATTGGGTGTAAGGCAAGACTTTTTAAAAGTAAGTGCTCAGTGTTCTCAATGATCAGTATTCTGATTTATCCTGACCACTGAAACCTGGCCACTGATCACTTTTTCACCGCTTGGTCACGCAGGACGTTGCCCAAGGATTTGATCCGATAAAGGATTTCGAGGCGACGGTTGACATCTTTATCGTAGGGGTCTTGGTCGTGGAGTTTTTGAAAGCGGGCGATGTCCTTATCCACTTGACTCATTTTTTGATTGAATGACTCGGGGGATTCTTGCACCGCTTCTAAGGCTTTTTGCCCTTCGGGGTCCTCAAACACCTGCTGTTCCTTAATGATTTTGGCCATCTGCTTGTCCCATTCTTCTTGGGTGTCGGGTGTCTGGTGCTCGCTTAAGACGGTAAATCCATATTGATTAGGATCCGCCGGCGCAAATTTTTCCCTAAATTGTTCTTCAGTGATGATGCCTGGGGCCTGGGATGGTTTTGCCGGAATCGCTTGGGGGCGGCGGGTTGTGTTGACAAACAGGCCCTCTTCAACTTTATTAATATTTTGGGAGATGAACGCATTAAGCCCCCAAATGGATAAAAACATCGCCGCGAAGAAGACAATGATGCTTGTTTGCCGATTCATCTTAACTTAAAACCTCCTTCCACGAATTAGGCTCGGTATTGTAGCCTGCCGGAGGGGCTGTAAACAGAAGCCTGAATCCTGCCGGGACAGAATTGTCGGAATACGGGTCGTGGTAATTAAAAATTTTATCGTGGATTGTTTCATTGGCGACAATTCCCTCATTGGCCATCACGATCCCATTAGTCGTTGACTGGCCGTAAATGGAATTGAAATTTGCCTGGGCGTGCGTGTACATGACCCCGGCATGCTTTCCGGTCAAGATGGTACTTTCCGTATAATCGTACCAGGAGATCGTGTTGAGCTTGGAATTTTCCGCGCCCGGCGCCTGCAGAGGCTGTACATAATCGATGGCGCCTGTCGACACAATAGTCAAATTTTGATTGGGTTTCCAGGAACCATTAAATAAAATAGCCACATTCCCTTTCCCCGCCTGGCTCCCTTGAACAAAGATCATTTTTTTATGGGCCAAGGAAGCATTGGGGGTAATGATCACGAGGTCTTGATTCGTTGGATAATAAATCACTTCACTAGGCAAGTATGTTTCATAAATATTGATCAATTGAAGGTTAATGAAGTCGTCGAATTCATCCTGGACCGAGTTTCCATTGATATCAGGATATTTAAATGTCGTGACGCTTGGATCGACATAATCTTGGAAATCGCTAAATGTCGCCGACAAATCCTCTCCCTCGGGATCCATTGTAAATGTCCCCGTCAGCCGTGTGGGGCCATTGACGGTGATGCTCGATTGGTTCCCCGTCAAGAGCATATTCCCCCCCGATGATAAGGCGTTCTTAAACACATTAGGCGTATTTCCAATAAATGTGACTTCAACCCCGCGGGTCACGTCATTTCCCGTTGCGATCGCCTTGACGTAACGCAGCTCTTTATCGGTGTCGTCTTTGGTCAATGTCACCGTGTAATCGCCTTCCGTGATAATTTGGTCTCCGCCATCCAGCATGTGGGTATCGTTAATAAACCGATGAATAGCCATTTCCGCGGCCCAAAAAGCGGCTGTTGAGTTCTTCAATCGTCGGGCCAAATTCATTTCATTGACGGCGGTGGCGGAAAATCCGGCCATCAACAGCACCAAGACCATCAACACGTACAACGAAATAATTAATACAGAGCCACCTTCAGGATTGCGAAAAGGACTGTTGTCCTTGGACAAAGGACAGTTCTTCAACAATAGGATCAATCGATGGTTAATCACGGCACGCCTCCCTTAGCGTTTCGCTATTTTTTTTACCAAGTCATACTCGACGGAATCCCCTTGATCGGTGGGGACACTCGCCTGGATGTTGACTAAAACATAATTGGCATTGTCATTAAACGATAATTGACTAATATATTGCCCTAAGATCTGTGAGCCTGTGGCTGTTGTCCGAATAATTTTATTGGCATTAGCCCCGGTCGTTGCCCAGCTGTACGTAATGGGCCCGTCCACTGGATGGAAAAAGTCAACGGCTACCGAACTGGAACTTTGTGTCAAATTGATATATTGGGCCACGCGTAAATCCCCTGTCATCACCGCCAGGGTCTGTCGCACCGAGCGTTGGGCAATGGCCTGGCTTTCATTCTCGCTCCACACCTTTTTGCCGGCTAATAATGTCGAATACAGCCCCCCAACGGTCACCGAGAAAATTCCTAAAACAACGACTGTTTCGATTAACGTGAACCCGCTGTTGGCTTTTAATTTATTTACCATTTTGTAAACTCCGTTGTGTAAGATACGTTCCCCGGCCTGTTTTTACGGACCCACGTGACCGTCACCTTGGTGCGCAAAGGGTCCGCCAACGGCCCTGCCAAATAATCCACCGCAATGGCTTCTTGAGGAAGTGTATTAAAATTATTCGCGTTCGCCCAAACGGGCCAGTCTTCGACGGTGATTTCGGCGAGTGTATCCCGGGAGCGCATTTCTTCAAACATAGACTCCGCGTGATGCGTGGCGGTCGTGATGTCTTTGGCAAATTCGGTCGCGGTAAGAGAAGTGATATAAAAGGACAGCGCGCTGACGATCCCGATCAAAAGGATAAAAACAGAGATCAATAGTTCAATTAAGGTAAATCCTTCTTGGCTGGATGCTTTTGCAGATAGATTATCTGTTCCCGTGTTCACGACTCCCCCTCCGTACTTATTTCTTCTAAACTATTAAAGAAAATAAAACGAGACCTCGCCGACTTGTTTGACAAATTGGCGGATCTCCCACTATTTAATCGCAAAAAAAATCCTGGTTTACACAGGATTGACATAAGACACGAAGATCACAGTCTTTAACATCGCTAATAGCTAACTGCAACCTCAGCTGTCTTATGTCGATCCTTAAAACATGAAGACCTGTAGCTTTGCCCCCGCCTTTCGCGAGGCCCTCACTTTTTGGTGAGGGGCCCTGCCCTCTCGAGCCCCGCCGCATTTCTTAGCGGGTCCCCGCCACGAATCTTGGGCGGGGAAGTTTGCCTTCATTACCTATTAGCAATTAAGTAGAACATGAAAATAGGACTTTTTGTCTGTGTTTCAAAGTTGTAAGGTTACGTTTTCTTATGTTTGTTTTTAAATTTATCAGTCCCTAAACGTCCTCTATTGGCCTGCGCCACGATCTCGGCTGCGATAGACACGGCGATTTCTTCTGGTGTTTGCGCTCCCAAATCGAGCCCGGCAGGGATGTTGACTTTCTTCAACGTTTTGTCCGTAACACCTAATTTTTTAAGCCGGTTAAAAAATTTTACTTTCTTCGCGCGGCTGGAAATCACGCCCAAATAAGCTGCGGGTGAATGAATAACGGTTTTCAAACATTCAAAATCATGCTCGTTGCCTTGGGTGACGATCATGATGTATGTATTCGGATCTAGCGTCATCCGCGCCAGCTCTTTTCTATAATCTCCGCACACAACCGCATCGACATGTGGGTAGCGTTTCTTGTTTGCAAACTCGGCACGGTTGTCTAAAACAGTGACGCAAAAATTGAACATTTTCCCCAGCACCGACAATGGCAACGCAATGTGCCCGCATCCACAAATAATGAAATGTTTTTGCCCAACGAACGGTTCAATAAACACTTTGATTTGACCGCCGCACACCGATTGGCCTTCCATGCCGAAATAATCGAAAGTGACAAGGTTGGGTTTTCCGGTTTGGATGGCTTTGAGGCATTCCGCTTGGGCCGCTTTTTCGTTACGCCCCCCTCCGATTGTTCCAAACAATGTCCCATCTTGTAGGACGACCATTTTGGCACCGGCTTTGCGCGGCGTGCCTTTTACGGTTGATTCAACGACGGTGGCAAAGGCATAGCTTTGACCCTTTTGGGCGGCGAGATAAGCTTTGATTAACAGGTCATGATCCATTTTTTTATTAAACTCGAAGCACGAAATCCGAAACAAATTCTAGACACTAAAAAATAGAATGTTCAAAACTGTTTAGAATATTTTAATATTTTTAATTTTAATATTGTTTCGAACTTCGTGCTTCGTGCTTCGAATTTATTTTACGGATGCTTTTATAATCTTCTGTTCTTGCAGCGGTTTGTCCCCCGGGCCTGTCGGTGTGTTTTCAATCTTTTCCACGACATCGTAACCGCTAATGACTTCGCCAAAAATCGTGTGTTTCATATTCAGCCACGGGGTCGGGACAGTCGTAATAAAAAATTGGCTCCCGTTCGTTCCTGGGCCGGCGTTGGCCATCGCCAAGAGGCCTTTACGGTCAAACTTGACGGAGGGTGTGACTTCGTCTTCGAATTTCCCGCCCCACAAACTTTCGCCGCCGCGGCCGGTGCCCGTCGGATCCCCGCACTGCAGCATAAAATCTTTAATCACGCGATGGAAGATAATGCCATCGTAATACTCTTTTTTGATGAGGCCGATCATATTTTCACATGTTTTCGGGGCGACATCGCAAAATAATTTCAATTCGATGGTTCCTTGGGTTGTTTCAAATGCGATCATCGGGTTGGGATTGGCCATTTCGTTAACCTCAGTAGTTAATTGTTCATTAACCCCGGGGGTTATAACTCCCGGGGTTGTTTGTGTTGAGCTGTTTTGAGCATAAACAAAATTTGGTAGAGATAGAAATAAAAAAACGGCAAATGTTGGGGGAGAGAATTGTCGAAACATCGTTTATTCCTTTGTTGGCTCTGGGGTTGTGGGTTGAGGGGGTTCGGCTCCGGGAGGATTGGGAGTCTCCGAAACAATATCGGGATTGAGCTTAAGAAATTTTTCCGCTTCCGTCGAAGGATTTGTTAACGGCTTTGTAGCCTCAGGATTCTCTGACGCAGGTTCAGCAGGGATCGATTGAGCCGGCAGTTCGGACGGTGGCACAGGGTTAACAGGGGCCGCTGGCTGTGAAGGTGCCGGAGATTGGGCTCTTCCCATCGTCGCTGCTTGGGGCATTGGCACAGGCACCGGAGGATTTTGGTTGAGGGCTGCTTTCTTTTGGGCCACTTGCTCCAGCATTTCTTCTTTTTGAACGATTTCTTGTTCCAAGTTCGTGACTTTTTCTTCCAACTGATGGATGCGTTTTTTAAAACTGTCGCTTTCGCTCTGTGTGTTGCCTAGTTCATTTTGGACGTCCCGGGCGCGGTCCTTCGTGTCTTTGATTTCTTTTTCTAAAAGGTCCTTCACTTTGTTGAATTCTTTCCTGTTTTTAAGTTCGTTCTCAAGAGCAATCTTTGTTTTGTCCAGTTCTATATTTTTTTCGGTCAACAGCATGTTAATTTTTTCATATTTTGTTTTGAGTTCGGTCAATTGTAAAGAAATGTCAATGTGTGTTTGCAGGGATTTTTCTTCTTCTTTGGACAGCGCGGGAGGCGGCGGGATAAGTTTCACACTGAGAGCAGCTGTCCCCATGGTAGGCGCCGGAGGTGCCGAGATGGCGCCGCCAGCCCCTTCCCCTTTTTTATTTTTAATTTTTTCCAATTCAAGCACGTCCTTGAGATTGGGCAGAGGAGTCGGCTTAGGAATTTTAAGATCTTCAGGTGAGGCCGAAGTGCCTAAGGGAAATTTATTGATTAGGTTACTAAATAAACTTTTAGGTTTTTCTGCTGGCGCAGGAAAATCATCAATATTCAAAGGGTTGAGTGGTTTAGATTTTTTGCCGAAGCCGAATTTAAAAGAAAATAATTTAGATTGAGATTTTGGCGGTTTGGGGGCGACCGGGCGCGACGCGGACATGGGCAACGTTGGTGGTTTTGATTGTTTTGCGGGGGATGAATACCCCATCACCGGCAGGCGTTGTGGCAATGGTTTGCCAGCCATCGCTTTTGTCGAGAATTCGTTGGCAAGCTCTTGAGGGCTTAACGGTTTTGAAGAAAGACCACGGCCTTTTTTATCGCTCAACAACAACACTGCGACGATTCCCAATCCCAGAATCACAATTCCTACCAATGCAAAAAAAATAGTCAATCCCAGCCTCCTCTTCCCCCGGTAATTTTAACGAGATTGATCCTGTTAGAGAAGATACCCTCTAACGGGGTTGACACATGAAAATAGCCCAGCTTATAATAAGAACATGATTTCTTGCATTCTTTTATCGGCTGGTGAAAGTATCCGTTTTGGTTCTCCGAAGGCATTGGCCTCATTAGGCAAAGAAACGGTCATTGGCCATTTACAGCAAACATTGCTCACAACAACGCTTACCGAGATCATTATTGTCTTAGGAGCCCACCGACAAGCCATTGAACCATCCCTATTAAAGCATAAAAAGATTCGCCTTGTCTATAATAAAAGCTATAAATTGGGACAGGCATCATCGTTTAAAACAGGATTGCAGGAAATTTCCGCCGACGCGAAAGGCGTCATGCTTTTGCCGGTCGATTATCCGTTTATTTTACCGGCCACCATCGATCAAATCATTGACATGTTTGTTGAGAAAAAGCCGCTTGTCTTGATCCCCTCTTATCTCGCTCGTAAAGGCCACCCTCCGATTTTTGATAAATCTTTGTTCCAAGAAATCAGGGAGATAGATAATGGCATCGGATTGAACACCGTCGCCCAAGTTCATCACGCCAAAACGCTTATCATGGAGATGTCTGATCCAGGAATCATTGCTTCGTTTAATACGCAGGAGGAATTCGAAAAGTTAAGAATTAAAATAATGAAAGATTGATAAGCCGATCAATTTGGTCGATGAATTAGAATTCAATCATGTAAACATCGACATTATTGGTTTGGCACCATGATGCAGAACAGTAATCCTGGACCCAAACGGCGTGGTTTCCTGCAACCCCAGGCTGAGTTTCGTTAAAAAGTCCCCCGGTGAGCTGCACTTCTGTTTGAGTGGTTAGATTGTATTTGAAGATGTCCCAGGAACCATTGCGGGTGTCGGACCAAACGAGATTATCCCCCGAAAGGCTTAGGTTCCATATGCTCCAAGAGATGGGATCGATGATTTTGGTCGTTTCTTGGGTGAGAATATTGCGGAAATAAATGGAATTTTCCTCGATGTTTTCCCAAACCATATTATTCCCGTCGATATCGGCAAATTCGTTGCTAAATTCATCGTCAGTGATTTGCTGTTCTTCCTGCGAGAGAAGATTATAAAGAAAAATATCCTCTTGCCCATTCCCCCAATCTCTGACATAAGCGACATAATTCCCATCGATGTCCTGGGTGTATTCCGTCACCGGCGAACTGGTGATCTGTGTCTCGACTCCCGACGTGATGTCGTAAGAATAAATGTCCCAGTTCGTGCATCCTGTAAAGGCCAGGGTTGATCCATTGCGGCAATCCCACCAAATGACGGTGTTTCCCGATACAAGAGGGTATCTTTGATCCGCAGGGTGTGTTGTGATCGGAATTTCCACCCCCGTATCGATATTATAAAGATAAATGTCTGGATTCGTACAATCTGTGATAAACGGGATTTTGGTCCCATTGCGGCAATCCTGCCATACGATTTTATTCCCGCCAATGGCCGGATATTTTTGGATGACGGGCTCATCGGTGACCTGTGTTGTGACCTGTGTCGTGATATCGTAATAATAAATATTATAATTGGTCAAAGAAGCGTCGGCTTGCTTATCCCAGACAACATAATTCCCGCTGATACCAGCATGATCTTCTTTAAATCCTGAATTTGCCAACGGTATCGGCAAAGCAATGCTGACAAAAATGGGCGTTATCGCTTGGAATTTCAGTCCGTTCGTTGTTGTCATTGTCAGATGAAGGTCATAGATCACTCCCATCGGGGTTGAAGGGATTGTCCATGTGTGGTTAAATGTTGTATTCGCCGGTGGCGGGAGCGGGGATGTTATCGGGATCAATGTAGGATCGTTTCCTAGGCTATAAAATATTTGATAGTCTTGCAAGGGGATTCCGGAAATGATATTTTCTATCGTTCCGGATATCGTTATTTGATTGCCAGGAATAAAAACATCGAAGGGCCCCGGGGAAGAAAATACCGCATCTTGTGTAAGAAAAGGAAATAAGCTGTGCTGGGTTGCGGCCGCGACAATTTCATCCAGGTGAGGAGTGCCATTGGACAAATCCCCATCGGGATCATCCGCCAAAACTGTTTCCAAAACAGCATCTGGGATGCTGGCGGGGTTAGCGATTAGGACGGTCAAAATAAGATTGGACGCAATTTGATCTCCCTCTTCTGGGCCATACTGGGCCATGAGTTGTTCCCGTAGATGCCAGCTAAATCCTGCCCAGGCTTGCCCTAAACTATGAACTTCCTCATTTTCTTCCTGAAAAAGACCTGGATATTGGTATTGATTGTCGCATGTTCTGATAAAGTCTCCTGATAGATAAAAATTCTCTCCTATAAAGGGTTGAGCGGTAATATAACAGGCTAATGTGTCGCCCCACCCTTCGCTTAAGCCAAAAGCTGCGTTTGTTGTTTGAATGCCTCCGGCCATATCATCGCTAAAATGGCCGTATTCGTGATAAATGACCGTGTCGAAAGCCGAATTATTGCAAGGCCCCGCTTTTTTATAATAATGGATTTGAGAGAAAGGCACATTTGTATAGTAGGCGTTGCATGTAGCGTCCTCATTCACAAAAGTAGGTAGGGCCATGTCAATGGCCATAAAATTACCGGCAAGATCTCGAAGCCAATCATGAATGATGTTTGTGTGATAATAGGCATTGACCTGAGCTGTCGAAAATTCTTCCGCGCCAGATGGGTTAAGGAGAATGTTTTTGGGGACTCCGTACTGTACGGGTTCTTCAAAGGATAATGTCGGAATGAACAAAGAGTTAATCTCGGCAAAATGCCCTTTCAATGCCCCTGAAATTGTTTTCTGTGGAGAAAATGTACCTATCGCGACCGCTTTGAGTGGAAAAATAAATTTTCCGTCTTCCTTGGTCTGGGTTTCATTCAGTGATTCATCGTTAACAAAAAGATTTTCTAACGGCAGGATGTCTAAATCCGTTCCGGTGATGGTTGGATCAAACTTTACCCCACGGCCTTGGATGGTTCCGCTGATATTTTTGTTCAATTTTGCAACTTTAGGCCGAAGTGAAGATTGTTCGTGTCGCAAATTTAAAAGCCCCAACAATGCCCTCGTATCAAGGTCGATTTCCGCCACAATCCCTTTTTCGGCGGACTCTTCCAGCAAAGTAAACCCAATCACGCGCCGCCATCGCCATTGGCCGGCCCCATCCGCCCGATATTTTATCAAGGGATTTTCTTCGTGCAGAAGGTTTGTGGAACTTGCGTTAAGCGCCGCGCGAGCCTTTTCGCGTAGACTATCCTTGTTTTGTTGCGTAGGCGCAGGAAGACTGATGTGTGGCAAAAGATTGGAAGAAGTGGAAACCCCACGGGTAAAACCCGTGGCACCTGTTTCCACATTTCGAGCTTCGCTCGACGCCCTTTGGGCGAAAAGCCATTCATCCACGGGTAAAC
>JAGVNC010000059.1 GCA_020053475.1 Candidatus Omnitrophota bacterium
TGGATCGACGCGGGATTTGTCTGGAAAAAATTGCGGGCAAGATTAATGGCTGCCGATATTCGCCTCAGTATGTCGCAGCTTCAAGGGTTGGTCGCTTATTGGGAGATTCAACACACCATGCAAGGAATTGCTGCAACGACGTTAAGAAGTTTGATTTTGGAAGAGGGCACCAAACAGGGAGTCGCAAAACGATTGGGACATGGCCGTAATAAAGTGGATGAATTAATCGCTGAGCATCATTTAGAAGAATTCTACCGACAGACTTCCCGCGTGGCGTCAGGGATTGCCCGCCTTCAAGCGGCTGCGAGAGAAGTTGAAAAAGCCAATAGCGACAAAAATGGTAAGAATGATAAGAATGGCAAGAATAGACGATCTAGGGATGGGAACCCTCAACCCACGCCATTTGGCCCCACGCCGGAAGCGCGAGCTGAATTTGATCAGGCAATGAGCGATCAGCATCGCCACGGTTCGAGGACGTACACGTTAGAAAGTTTCCGGCCGGAAACTTTTCTCGATGGCGGATTAATCCTTAGCGCCCGGGAAGAAGAGGTCCTCGCGGACATCGTTGCCCACTCAACGTATTTAAGCCAAGCCCCGCCCATCGATCAACTCGAAGCCATTGAAGTCACCGCCGCCTGGCACCGCACCCAAAACCGCCTCATGGCCAGCGACCGTCCCGTCCTGATTATCCATTTGTTCGGCATTTGGAAACTTATCCAGCTCAAACGATCCGGGAACCCCCACGAGTATGAAGCCTTCCGCGATTTTCTGGCGGACGTTAACATCGATCTTCACGAAAAATTGCACTTAACAGGGGAAGACGAAGGCCAAGAAGCGGTTGCGGAACGAAAAACTAAAGAAGGATTAGCGCTGGACCAGAAGGCGAGGGGCCTTGTTATTAGAGTTTTGAGAGACGTCCAAACTTATGGGACGGAAGCACAATCGGATCAAGTGTATTTTATGGGACTGTTGGGACAAGAGAAAAACAAAAGAATTAATTCAGCCGCGAAAATCATAAAGGAGAGTTTTGATAAATATTTGATTACGTTTAAACGGATCACCCATAAAGCTCCAGATCGATTCTTTGCTCGAGATAAAAGAGGACAAGAGCAGGACCGTATTGAACGTTTACAGTTGGGTAAAAAAGCCGGAGCCAATGTAATGCAACAGATTGAGGTTGTTTTAGGAGATCTTGTATTGGATCTAAGCATTTGGGATGAAATTAAGGCGCAATTAGCACAAGACTACGCAATTTCTTATGAGCACGACTTAATGAGAACATGGATTAACTTTATCATTGATGAGATTTATTTTGACGAAACAGGGATGGCGCTTCAATTCGAAGGAAATGGGATTAAATATCGGGGAGATGTCGACAAAGTGGCAGATATTTTGAATAAATTTGAACATGTTAACTCCGATAACCTGTCTGAGGTCATCAGTAAAGTTGTGCATTCTTCGGACCTAAGAACAGGAAATTTATACGATTTAGAAGAAAAGAGTCGTTTCTTTGCCAAGCTTATAGAATTGGAATTAAAAGAAATGGGGCTTCATGGAGCTATCGATTCTATCGAGGTCATTCGTCACCCATTTTTTAGAGGACGTTGGGCTTATCTCATAGCAAGAATAAACATCCAAGGCAGAAAGATTCCTTTAGTCCTGTATTTGCAGAATAAAAGAAATGGGATAACGTTTGACTACGTCTCCTTAAGGAATCGGGAAATCAGTGGTTTGTTTAGTTTTACGAAAGCAAGTTTTATGGTAGATGTTTCCTATTACAGAGAATTGGTTGATTTTCTTGATTCCATTCTTCCCGATGAGTGGCTTTCTGCCCTTTATCATTCGATTGGTTTTGAATACCCTGGCAAAATTAAAATTATTGATGAAATGCGTCATCATACTGCTCAAAGACAATTTGAAGAAGTTTTGGAGAAAAAGAATGGGACAAAAATAAGATTTACTTTGCCGCAATTCCCTTATGTTTTTAATGTTCTTTTAGATCGATATACTAATGAACAAGGACGAGTAATAACACGTTTAGATGTTGCTAAGGTCATTAGCCAGATCCGTCTTATCGATCGGGGAGGAAGAATTCTTAATATGATGCGTTTAGCCGTGCGATTCAAGAAATCTGATTTCCCCGAGCTATTGTTGGAACGTTTGAGACGGCAATCCAGCGAATCAATCAAAGAACAAGGAGATGACATCACGATTACCGTTTATATTGAAAGAAAATCAGTCCCTTTTGATCAGTATTTGCAACAGGTTAAAGAAGACAAAATAGAATTAAGGCGCATCAGTTTGGATTTCGGCTTGGCGTTGAAAGATATTTTGGAACAAGGAATTTCTCCTCGCTATTGGCACACGCAACACTTTGGGGTGACCCAAAAGGGGATAGTTGTTTTGTCCGATTATGAAGAAATAGAGCTTTTGGTGAATGTTCCTATTTTAGATCAAAGCGGATCCCTGGGACAATTTAATCCTGAGACGCTTCCTTGGCTTTCAGAAATTCCTCAAGAGGAGCGAGGATTGTTCGAGCTTGTCCATCATGATCTTTTTACAACTGAATATTGGCGTGGGGCCCGAGATAGATTTCATCAGATGGAAAGAAGGTTGGTCCGCTATGGACAATTACAATTCCTTCGCGTCGAGGGGTATGATTCAAAAGTGAGAGTTCTGATTCTTGATCCTGTTAGCGCAGATGTCCTCCAAAATATTTATTATGGTTTCGAGAGCGCTGATTTTGATGTTGTCCAATCAGAATCAGACACTATTCAAATTCAGGATAGGAAAACTCGAACAATTGATGGGCAGTTGTTAGAGCTCATTAAAGTCCAGCATTATGATTATATCATGGGGGATGTTGATGAAATCCCAGCCGAAGCGTTTGTTAAGATAGGTCAATTAGAGGGGCTTACGCTCTTTTCTAGGGGTATTCATAAGGGGGGAGAAACTACCACAGAACAATTGGCCAAACGAGAATTAAGGAAGATTTTAGAGCAAGCGGCACGTGGAAGACATCATGAGAATGAGGACGGGACAATTGACTTAAGAAACCTTTGGATCCCTCACCCTAGACGTTACGGAAGCAAGGCCAGTGGGTTTGCCTTGATTAACAAGTATGATCTGGGTCTTTATCCAGAAGGGTTTGTTATTCCCGCACATTTAGTGAATACCATCAAAGCAACAGGGATAATTCCAGATTTTCTTTTAGAGAGAATTAGAAATTTCATTGGCAGAGAAGATGAGAGGTCGCCCTATAAAACACGAGGGGTTGTTTCAGTGCGCTCCAGCCCCGAAAAATCCATGCCGGGGGTATTAGAAACCATGTTGTATGTTGGGCTCACGCAGCAAAAAGTTCATGAAGCTCGACAAGATGCTTCCTCTCCTCAGAATCTGGATGAAGCTTACCGTCACATCGTTAGAGATTTTGGTATTAAAGTATTTAATATTCCTGAAGAAGAATTTACCCCGTCGGAGGATGTGTTTGAACCATTAAATAGACGGGGTCTTTTGTTCCCCGAGGACCCCATCGAACAAATTAAAATGGCGATTATGGCCGTTATTCATTCCTGGGATATTCCTAAAGCCGTGAGGTATCGCACGATGTTCCCTGGCTTGGAAGAAACGGGTCTGGCTATTATCATTCAACGCATGGCGTTCTTAGATATGAATGAACATCGAGGCAGCGGTGTAGCCTTTACCATGGATCCGGATACGGGAGATGATCTTTTGAGGGGAAGCCTTCTGCCGGCCCATTTGGGAGAAGAACTTGTTTCTATGAAGCGACAAGGAATACCCCTCACCCATGTACCTAAAGTGTCAGAAGAATTAGGCCGGATTAAGGAAATCCTTGATGAAAACGAAAGTTTTCCTTTCGACATTGAGCTTAGCTATGAGGCGAGCGCCGACTCCTTTATTTTATTTTTATTACAGGCAAGAAAATTAAAGGTAAGCCCTGGGGTTTTGAGCGTTACTTTGGGAGGACCCGAGGGAAGACTTGGATTTGTCAGACGACAGCTCTTGGAGCTACTTATTTTTCAACAATCCGCACATTATCGGCGAGGTAAAATTTATGAAACCGAAGGAATTTCTGATGTCGATAAGCCGATTGTTGTTTCTCCTCAGTTCCTTTCAGGAGCGATAGAGGGAAAAGTTGCTTTTAGTAGAGAGAAGGCCATTGAATGGCTGGAGGCAGGAGAAGCGGTTGTGGTTGTTTTAGGGGAACAAGATGAAGAAACGCTTTATCAGTTAGCCCAATACGAAAAAATCGGGTGGGTCACAACCTTCGGGGATGTTACAGCCCATGTTGCCGTTGTAGCACGAAGTTTAGGAATTCCGGCGCTTATTGGTGTCACCGACTCTATTGATCTTCAAGAGGGGGAGGTAGTAGTGCTAGATGGCGGAAGGAAGGCTTTATATCAAAAGAGACCTCACATGCACCTTAAAGAACGCGGTATTATTACAGACTTTATCCTTCGCATAAGAGACGAAGTCCGTACTACTTATTTGGATAAAAATGGGAAATTAAAAGTCACATATTCGTTTGGAGATATTTTACAAAGAAACATCGATATTTTAGTGGCATTTCAAGGATTTAGAGCAGATCGAGAAGGTGCTGCTGGCAATGAACAACTGACAGAATTTTATATAAGGAAAATTTTAATGCAGGAATTGCTTATTGAGATTGGCGCCCAAGAGGGGCGAGCAGTCCTGGATACGATGTCCGAGTTATTTCTGCAAACCAGAAAATATTTGGCTCTGATGGCACCCGTTGAGATCCCCCCGGAAGCTATCGCTTCTTCAGAATTAATCAAGGATCGACCTTTACCATCGGACTTAGAAGATCATCGCAAGGGTGTTTTTGCACAGTTAAGACAGGCCATCGGACCGTTGAGGACAATAGGAGATGTATTAAATAAACAAGTCGGTTCTTGGGTCGTTTTGAAGGCCTCCTCACTACTTGGTCCAGTCCAGGAAATAGAAAGATTGTCTCCTCATGTTCAGATTGGGCAGGGAGAAATGTTCGATCTATCTCATCGACCTGCTTCGACCTGGTTTATTGCTGCTGTGAGGGGAAGAATTTTGGATTATACGAGTGATGCGGTGAGAATTAAGGATGTAAATTCAGCGCTTGCTGGAGGGTTCTTGGTGCGTAGTCAGCAGATATCGGTCGAAAGAGCGGATGATGTTGCTTTGGGGGCGATTAGAATCCATACGGGGCAAGTTTGGCATCATCAAAATAGCGTTGAAATTTCCCTGAGTAAAATAACTATACTTCCGCAGGAAGATGCATTGCCGCTTAGTGAAAAGCCCCAAGGCGGCACGGGAATCTATGCGCGGCCACAAATTATGCGCATTATTTGGAAGGCCATGCGCCGCGGGCTGGTTCGGTTAGCGAATAATCGTATTTGGACGTCGTATTATTCGGCGGATCTTTTGGTCCGTCATTACCTGGAAGATTTGGTGCGCCGCGGTCTCATTACCGGCCCACCGGAGATTAATGAAATCCACGTTCTTTACACCCATGGTGTAACGTTTGGCGCTTATTTAATGGATTCTAAATTGTTTGTTGAAATCGATTATTTAGAAACCCATTCCCTCGAAGAAATCATCCTGCACGAAAAAATTGAATCTGTGTCCAGCCACGCAACGGCTGTTGAACTTACAGCAGAGATTTTGAGCAAACTCGGTATCCAGGAAAGTTTTCAATCCGTTTCACATAAATCGCCTAAGGTTTTCCCATTCTCTATTAATATTTTGAAGGATTTTGCGGCCGCGGCGATCATCTTATTTGTCGGTACCTATTTAGTCTTTTCTGATCCAAAAGCCGACGCGAAAGAGGCCGTTTTATTATTAGGCATGGCCGCCGGGACGCTTAAGGATCGCAAGCCCCATCACCCGTCGGGCCGCAAGGCTAAATCCAAATTCATTTTGCCCGTTCTGTTTGTTGTCTTTTTAGTCGGCTTCGGATTACTGCTTGAATGGTTGTTTGTCAGCACCGAGGATTCAACCGGCCCGCCGATTACGTCTAAAAATGGTTTGTCAGAGAAAAATGAAAATGGCCGGCCCGTGATCACGGCCCAGCCCAACGATCATTCCACCCAAGATCAAAAACCTTTTAGCGAAGAACCGCCGGTCGCGCGAGAAGAAGAACCTTCCCCAACAGAAGAACCGCGTGAACCATTGCCGCCAACCAATCCCAAAACAACACAGGATATGAATTCTATTCCCGATATCAGCATCGATACAGAAAACGCTTTCTCCGGTATGTATACTGTCATCCGTGTTAATAAAGACGTTTTGCAACATTTGTATTTTGTACCGCCTGGCGATGAGCCGCAAGCGATGTTTATGCATCATCGATTAGGCTTATTCAGCCAGGGCAAAGTTGAGAAAAGGGCCGTGGACCCTAATAGCTCCAAGCCTTGGGAAAAAGCGGTGTTTATTCAAGGGACTGATCGACTCGCCACCATCGCGGACGCGGATGTGGAAATCCCGTTAGATTCCGAAGAGCATGTCATCCTGATTGTTGAGAACACAGCGTCTGTTTTAACCACCGGCGGGCCGATGATGGTTGTTGTGAAAGACACGATGGTCCTGCCGATTGCTTTGGATGTAGCCAAAGAATTCGCGTTTCAATCTTCTGTCTCGGAAAAAGAACAAGCCGAGGCCGTCAAAGTGTTCACCGACATGGATCTCAAAGCCAAAAGCTGGGGATGGAACCGCGATGACGGGGCAACCACGGAATTTGAAAGCAATACTTATCAAAACAAAAACGGCGTCAGAGTCAACGTAACGAAGTATTTATTTATGAAAGAAAAAGACGCGTCTTCTCAAGCACCGGACGGATTTACGCTCATTGAATTATTGGTCGTGATTGTGGTTTTTGTTGGAGGGATAGTCCTTTTACATTGGGCCGGCATAGCCGATCTTTATGACTGGGCGCATTGGGTGACCGGCGCTATAGCTGCCGTGGTTATGTTCCATTCGGGCTTAACAAAAATTTTATCGGCGTTTGTTGTTGTGATGCTGAGCCCGGCCCTGGCGGCGCAGGATTATTTATGGGCAGGCCAAGAACGCTTTATCTGGTGGACAGAGCCCTGGGCCATGGTTAGTTTGGGTGTGATTGCTTTCTTGGCCATTGTCGGCTTGGGAGGCTTGATCTGGCGAGAGAAAAAATATCATCAACAGTTTGAGGAGATCAAAGAAACGCGCATCGTCCTCTCTGATGAAACAGGGATTACCGTCAACGACGAACCTTTACCGGAACAGATAGAGTCTTTAGGCGAAGAATTGGGGATCTTTGCCATTGACCTGGTCAGACATAGTTACGCGGCCGATCGCGAAGTGATCAGGACGCTTTTGGATGATGACAGTGATACCGATTTCTTGAATGCTAAACGCGCGCAAGAAAGTGGAATTGCGGATGCCTTAGTGAACGCGCTTCTCAATCGCGAGCAGAACATCGCAGAGGTTTTAGCGCAGTCCGGCTGGACTCGGCAAGAATTTGATCGGGCGCTGGCGCTTTATCGGCAATTACTTGGGATATTAAAACAACAACGCAAAGTGGAAATTATCCATCGCTTGTGGGTGCCTCGACGCTGGACGCTGAATGGAAAACCTCAAGCCGCTTCGTTAGTCAGCGAGATCCCGCAGGAAAAGACAACAGGGGCCCTAGGAAGAGCTGTCTCTTCAATCGTTTTATTGATAGGTTTCTTGACTCCTCTAGCGTTTACTCATGATCCTGTTGTTGCGTCGGTCATCTCCCCACAACCTCAGGTTGCGCAACAGGAAACGCTTTTTGTGATGGATGCAGCGCAGCGAGAGGCGGCCTACAAATTCTTATCTTCCAACCGGACACCGGGCGGAATGCCATTGAGCTATAAGGTTGTACCAGCTGATTATTGGAAATCGATCAATCATCCAGCGGACGAAGTTGATGCCATCATTGAACGGTTGTTAGTTACCAATTCTCTTAATATCTACGACGGAGCGATCGGGCAAATTGCGGAATCTATTTTAGGACATACCGAGCTGGCCGATCAACATACCGCGCGGTTATTAA
>JAGVNC010000036.1 GCA_020053475.1 Candidatus Omnitrophota bacterium
AATAAAAAACCCGAACCCACTAACGAGTTCGGGGCCAGCAAGACTTGCGCCTTACTGGGATGATGACTATATTATTCACAGAGGGAAACCCATTGTCAACGATTATTTCTTTCAACAAAAATATACCATAAAAAGACAAAAAACGCCAAGATTGCATTCATTTAAAAAAACAGCGTGAAGTTTCGATTGGTTCAGACTTCAAGCGTTCTATCAAGCTACACGAACCGTTTCAAGTTCGTATTGGCATCAATTAAGGTGTGAGTTCCTTTAAGGGGACATGGTGCTCAGGGCACTGGGTCAGGTGAGAAGCAAAGCGTTTGCCATCAACGGGGCAATATTTAATGACGTTGGGCGCTGTGATCGATTCGGCAATGGATTGGACAGATTGTTGCGCCTCTCCTCCCTGGCTGACCTCTTTTTTAAGATACTGAAATTCTTCGTCACTAAGGGGCCTTCCCTTTAACGATCCCCCGACGGCTTTCATCATTTCCTCTTGCTCGGAAGGCACAGAAGCCGCTTGGCATCCGAACAACACAACAACACAACCACACAGGAACAAACGTCGAGTCAATCTCATTTATTTGATAAAGCGTACACGGCTAAATGGCCAATAAATAAATTCGGCTTCCCCAATAATATTTTCTTCCGGCACAAACCCCCAATAGCGGCTGTCATGGCTGGAGGCGCTGTTATCGCCTAAAACGAACACTTGTCCCGCCGGGACACGGGTCGCTTTCCCCTCTTCCCCATAAGTCCCACGATTATAATAATAAATGTCTTTTGTCTGAGGCGTTTCTGTCAGCCGGCCGTTAATGTAAATATCCCCGCCTTTAATTTCAACGGTTTCTCCGCCGAAGGCGATCAATCGCTTAATAAAATCTCTTTTACGGTCCGCAGGAAAAATAAAAACAATAATATCCCCGCGCTTAAATTTGGAAAATCCCGGCAGGCGATATTTTGTCAAAGGCACAAGCGGCCCATAACGTAATTTATTGACCATCAACCGATCGCCTTCGATCAAAGTCATGCGCATCGATCCACTGGGGATTTTAAACGCTTGGATAAAAAATGCCCGGATAAACATTGCCAATAGAAACGCAATGACGAGAGACTCAACCCATTCCCGAATAACGGCCTTTTTATCCATATCCAATCTCCTCCGATGTTTTCTAAAACATTTATTATTGAAATCGGAGCCCCGGCTACATTAGAAATCATTTAGAAGGCGTCGGGACTATTACTGTATCTTCAAGGCTGCAAAAAATGCTTCTTGAGGGATTTCCACATTCCCGATTTGTTTTAACTTTTTCTTTCCTTCTTTTTGCTTCTCCCACAATTTTCGTTTACGCGTAATGTCCCCGCCGTAACACTTCGCCGTCACATTTTTCCCGGCGGCTTTGACTTTGGCGCTCGAGATAATGCGGCCATCACATGTCGCTTGGACCTTGACTTCAAACAACTGTTCAGGAATCAATTCCTTTAATTTCGTGACTAAGGCCAGCCCCTTTTCATAAGCCCGCTCCTTATGCACCAGGCAAGAAAACGCATCACAAAGTTTTTCATTAATCAAAATCTCCAGCTTAGAAATTTGAGTGGGCTTATAACCATTCAATTTACAATCAATGGATCCGTATCCTCGCGTAATTGATTTGATCAAATCATTAAAATCAACAATCACCTCAGAGAGTGGAATGTCAAAGATGATTTTCATGCGATCCGAAACGTAACTGCTGCTCACAAAAATGCCGCGCTTGCGCTTCGCTTGTTCGATAATACTATCCATGTAAGCCACAGGCGTGAGAATGGTGACTTCAAGAAAAGGTTCTTCGATGTGGTCGACTTGTGAACCATCCGGCAATAACGCCGGACTATCGATATCGACAATTTCCCCATTTTTTTTAAAAACACGGGTTTGAACATTGGGCGTCGTCAACACCAAATTCAAGTCGAATTCCCGCTGAAGCCGCTCTTGAACGATTTCCATATGCAGTAACCCCAAAAATCCGCAGCGAAACCCATGCCCGAATGTTTGCGAACTTTCCGGCTGATAAGCAAAGCTTGGATCGCTTAAGCGTAGTTTGTCGATGGCTTCCCGCAAATTCATAAAATCCTTGGTGTTGACAGGATAAATCCCGCAAAAAACCAGAGGATTCAACTGGCGATATCCAGGAAGAGGCTCTGTCGACGGATTCTCAACGCCGGTGATCGTATCTCCGACACGCACGTGACGCGGTTCATGCACGTTACACGTAATATACCCAACATCCCCACAAGACAATTCCCCGGTGCGGACTTCCTCCGGCTTAAACACTCCCGCCTCTTCGATCGTAAATTCCTTTCCCATATGCATCATTTTAATGCGCATCTTCTCTTTCAATGTTCCATTCATGAGCCGCACATAAATGATAATGCCTTTATAAATATCATATTTCATGTCAAAAATTAGGGCTTGCAAAGGCCGGGTTTCATCGCCTTCGGGTGCTGGCATAAACGTGACAATTTTTTCAAAAAGATCTTCGATCCC
>JAGVNC010000095.1 GCA_020053475.1 Candidatus Omnitrophota bacterium
AATAAACTGTATATAGTTCACTTATTAAGTAATTATATACGTTTAAACAATATATTCGTCTTTTAATTACATATATTTACATTAATTTACATAAACTACGGATAAATAAAGGAGGTAGTGGGCCAGTTTGGAAAAATTGCCCCATTACTAATAAAGCAGAATCATTGTGGGGGGATAAAAGATTAAGCGGAAGGAAATTTTAAGTCAATATCAACATCTTCATCATAGTTAATATCGGGAAACCCGAATCCAAACAACTTTAAAAAATCATCGTGATAGGCCTGCAAATCGGTTAATGAATAAAGATTGCTGTCTTGAAGCTTATCCCAGGCAGCATACACGTCGCGCTGCACGTCTTCCCTCAGCTCCAAATTATCAAGACGAATAAACCCATTTCCATCCATCGAGGATTGATTCCCATAAAGATAGCCGGCAAACAATCGGTACATTTGCTGGATACAACTCTCATCGATATTTTTTTCTTTCATGATTTTATTTAAGACAATGTAATAAAGAGGAATAAAGGGAATTGCCGAGCTAGATTGCGTAATGAGGGCCCTATTGACGGAAATCAACGCTTTCCCACCTAATTTTTTCAATTGAGCATCAATGTCCTGAGCTGTTTTTTCAAGATGATTTTTGGCTTTGCCGATCGTGCCGCTGCGATAAATCGCTTTCGTTAGCTGAGGGCCGATGTAAGAATAGGCCACGGCCGATACGCCCGGGGCGAGCATTTTATTTTTTTCTAATTCGTCAATCCACATTTGCCAATCTTCTCCACCCATGACAGCAATCGTTTGATTGATTTCATCGGGTGAGGCGGCGGGCAACGTCACCGTTTCCAATTTATCCGTCGATAAGTCAATTGACTTGCCTGTATAAGAAGCGCCGATCGGCTTAAGCACCGACTTAGACACAACCCCTGTTTGGGGATGTTGCCGACGAGGGGCAGCGACACTATAAATGACTAAATCCACTTGGCCTTGCCAATCCTGGCGGATCAACTCCCTGACTTTTTGTTTCGTTTCCGACGCAAAGGCATCCCCGTTCACTGTCTTAGCGTAAAGTCCGGCGTCTTTTGCCTTCTGCTCAAATGCGACCGTATTGTACCAACCGGCGGTGGCCGTTCGTTTAAATTCTGCTTCTCGTTCAAAAACAACGCCGATCGTGGCGGCATTAGAGCCTCCAAATGCGGCCACAACGCGAGAGGATAATCCGTATCCCGTCGAAGCACCAACGATTAAAACCTTCCGCGGACCCCCAGGGATCGGCTTTTGGGAACGGACATAATCGATCTGGGCTTGAACATTCTTCGCGCAGCCCAACGGATGAGCGGTCGTGCAAATAAATCCACGAATTTTTGGCTGAACAATCATAGGGGCTTAATCATTAATCACAGCTGTTTTTTTAGGGACGATCACAACACCGGATGTTGTTAACACAAACCGTTTTTTGTCCAAGGCTAAGTCGTAACCTATCTTGGAACGAGGCGGGATAATCACTTCTTTATCAATAATCGCATTTTGAATTTTAGCGCCTTCCCCGATGACAACACTTTCCAGGATAATCGAATTCTTCACTTCCGCTCCATTCTTAATTTTTACATTCGGAGATAAAACAGAATGCCTCACCCTGGCTCCTTCAATATTACATCCGCCCGATACCATCGAATTGATCAGATTGCCCTGTGAATTATGCGTATTCATGATCCGGATCGGAGGATACTGCGCGTGAAACGTCCTCACCGGCCAAGACTTGTTATAGAGATCAAACGCTGGTTTGGGCTTCAATAAATCCATATTGGCCTGATAATACGAATCGCGCGTCCCAATGTCTCGCCAATAAAGAGGCTTTTTGTTCTTATCGATAAAATTATAGACATAAACCTTTTTACGGTTTTTCAACATCTGGGGAATAACATTCTTTCCAAAGTCGTGCTGCGAATCCTGGGTCTTTGCATCAATTTCCAATTCACTCAATAAAACATTTTTACTAAACAAATAAATCCCCATTGAGGCAAAAATTTGTTTAGGGTTGCCCGGAATTGTTTTTGGATTGCTGGGCTTCTCTTGAAACCCTCGAACGTGATTGTCTTTGTCGACTTCGATGACACCAAAATCTTTGGATGTTTCTCGAGGCATGGGGATACAGGCGACAGTCATATCAGCATTTTGTTGTCTATGATACGCCATCATCAAGCGATAATCCATTTTATAAATATGATCCCCGGCGAGAATGAAGATATAATCAGGATTGCAATCACGGATGGCGTAGCTATTTTGATAGATCGCGTCGGCGGTTCCTTTGTACCAATCCCCCCCCACGCGTTGTTGGGCAGGGATCACATCGATAAATTCTCCCAATTGAGAGGAAACCACATCCCATCCCGAGAGCAAATGTTTTTGCAGTGAAAAGGATTTGTACTGGGTTAACACATGAATACGACGAAGCCCGGAGTTGACGCAGTTGCTTAATGTAAAATCAATGATCCGATAAATCCCTCCAAACGGGACCGCAGGCTTTGCCCTGTCACGTGTTAGAGGATCAAGCCGTTCGCCGCGGCCGCCGGCTAAAATAAAAGTTAAATGAGTCAAACAATACTCCTTATATTAATATAACTATTAAGACATATTATACGATGAGTTCGTTGATATTTCAATGGCGTTTCTCAAGCCATCGTTAAGGCTTGGGTGGAGCACTTTTCGTTGTTTTTTCTTTCTTTTGGGCCTCTAAAGTTGACGCTTTTTGAAAATATTCCTGGGCATGGGCATTGTCTCCTTCTTCTTGAGCGATTAATCCCAACTTTTTATAGGCCTCGGCAGGAGCCGTATGCGCTTGGAGTAAAAGATTATACATCTCTTTCACTTTTTTAAATTCCTTTTTCTTAAATACAATATCGGCAATATCCATAACATCCTTAACAGCTTGGGGATCTAACCGGAAGCCTTGGCCCAAAGCATTAACGGCTTCTTGGTATTGGCCACTCTGAGCATGGACTTTGGCCAATAAGAAATACGCCTGTGGGTCATTGGGCCAACGATTGATGACGATGTTATATTGCTTGGCCGCCCCTTCATCTTGGCCTAAATCATCATAAGCTAACGCCAAATTCATCCGATGACGTTTGTTGCCAGGGGCATACATCGTTGCCAAACGAAAGCTCTCAAAGGCCTTTTCAAAATTCTTCTGTTTGGCATAAACTTTTCCTAGCACGGCATATGGGTCAGCGTAATCCGGGGCAACGCGTAGGGCTTCTTGAGCCTCAGCCAACGCCTGCTCATCTAGGCCGATGGTTTCTAACGTAAACGCTCTAAACAAATACTGATACGGCTTTACAGGCGTGGCGCCTAACTTAAATAAATCAGCCTTTTCCACCTGCCAATCTTTAAGATTGATCGCAAATCGATCAATGGTGTCTTGATGTTGAGGCCCCTTACGCAAAAAAATAATTCCATCATCATCAAAATACACAACCACCCAATCTTTGTTGGTGTATAAATAATTCAAGAATTTAGAAGGAAGATGATGGCGGGAAGAATTTAACAAAGCTCCGGTGAGATTATATTTTTTAACCGCCTCTTCAAAGATTTCGGCATTTCCATCGACCCAGATTGCCTGATATTTCTTAAAAAAATCAGCGCCGTAAACTTCCGTGCGGCCGTCAATGAATACTTTGATTTTAGGGAAAGTGCGGCCCAATAAATAAGCGCCGGAATTAAAATCATTAAAAAAGTTGCCTTCGATGTTATTCTTCTCTAAAAAGTCGACGGCCTTGTTAGGATACCCTCTTAGTGTAATTCCTCCAAACTCACTCTTTTGTTCATATTTCTCAAAATCATAGTACCCCCGGGCCGCCATAAAATCGGCGTGCTGAAAAATCCATAGCAATAAAAAAAGCTGAAGGATCGTCAATGTCAGGTATTTTATTTTCTTTGACAAAAAACGTAAGGGGACGATTTCCTCAAAATCAATCGACAAACTGTTTGTGATCACGACAAGGTAAGAGGCGATGGCAAAAAATGATAAATTGCGGACAGCCTCCAGAGAGAAGATTAAGAAAACCAACCAAAAGAGCAAAGCGCTAATATCGATCCTGCGTCGATTAAGAATAAAGCTAACCACTGAAAGCAACATCAACAGCTTATAATGGATGTATTCATTGGCATTAAAAAGGACTGACCACGATGGGATGGGTTTTTGTAACTCTTGGATATGTTCAAAAAATATTTTATTTCCCCCCCCCAACGAAAAAAAGACACCCAACGGATACACCGCCCCTTTAATCCCCTGGGGATTGACGACACAAGCCAACACAACCCACCCCATGATCCAACACAACCGCCGGTATTCGCTGTCGCTTAAGCGTCCCGCCTGATTCCACTCATCGGGCAACGCAACATGGCGTTTCGACCATTCCGAAATGATCCCGATCAAAACAAATAACGGCCCAAAGAAGAAAAATCCATGCATGTTGGACCACAAAATTTGGACAATCACCAAAACCCAGACAGACCATTTCTTATCGATATGGAGCGCCAAAACAAAAATATAAGTGGCGAAAAATAAAAGACTAAACAAATCGGGACGGATGGTAAAACGTTGGTGATAGACGAGGTAAACCAAAAATAACATCAACGATACAAACAACTGCCGTTCTTTATTATAACCTAAAAAAAGCAAAAGAAGCATGGTGCCCAACACAACCATGACTTGCATATTGAGCAGCCCGGTGACACCCCAATGCGTAAAAATATTGTAAACGATGACCTGAAACAACCACTCATGATTATTCCACGGTTTTCCGGCAATCGAATTGGAAAGGATATCGACACTCGGGACAAAATGATGGAGCGTAATAAATTTTCCCGTCGCTAAATGCAGCCACAAATCCAAATCTTTGACTTCAATCGTGGCCATGTAGGCCACGAGGCCAAAGACAGCCCCCAGCGGCAAAAGGCCCGTATAATAACATAATTTTCTGTAAAAACTCTCGCGCATGCTCAATTCCCCTAAATCATTTTTAACCTATCCTAACATTAAAATTCTTCTTCACCAAGATTCAATTACATAAATATCAAGTGCCCCTGTCCTTTGTCAACCAATTGCCCTGTGGGATTGATGGGATGCTGCTTGCTTTCGACCGCTTGATAATCAACGGCGGCGGCCAACAATTCCTGGGTATAAGGATGCAGCGGATTACGGAATAACTCTTCTGTAGGGGCGATTTCAATGATTTTCCCTTGGTACATGACAGCAATCTGATGGCTAACGGCTCTGGCAATCTTTAAATTATGCGAAATAAATAAATAGGTCAGATGAAATGTCTTCTGAAGGTCCCCCAACAAATCGATAATTTGACGCTGGATCAGGACATCGAGCGATGAAACGGCTTCATCAAGAATCACCAACTTAGGATTCATCATCAATGCCCGGGCAATCGCGACCCGTTGGCGCTCTCCCCCGCTTAATTCATGAGGATAACGGCTTAACATCATCTCCGGCAACTTCACAGATCTTAAAACATGTTGGATGCGCTCCTCTTGGGCTTTTGTCTGTTTCACCAGAGTTTGATCTAAATGCAGTGCTTCTTTTAATGTCCGGCGAATGGTGTAACGAGGATCAAGGCTGTCGTAAGGGTCCTGAAACACCATTTGCATGTGCCGACGAAAAGGGTTCATTTGACGGGCTGAAAGCGGGTTCAAATCCCGGCCTCCAAAACAAATCGTCCCCGATGTCGGAGGAATTAATTTAAGGATGATTCTCGCCAGCGTCGTCTTTCCGCATCCGGATTCCCCCACAAGGCTTAAGTTTTCTCCCGAGGAAAGCGTTAAGCTGACGTTGTCGACGGCCCGTACGCGCCCTTTCTGGCCGAAAATAAACTTCTTGATCGGGTAATCTTTTGTAACGTTTTTTAATTCTAATAACATAAGCTAAAAGACCGAAGAGATTAATTGTTGAGTGTATTGATGCCGCGGGCTCTCAAGGACACGCGCCACAGGGCCCTGCTCGACGATTTTGCCGGCCTGCAAGACAACCACCTCATCGGCCAAGTGCCTGACCATCCCCAAGTCGTGGGTAATCAATAGAATGGATAAGTTTAACGATCTTCTCAATTCTCTGAATAGATCCATGATTTTGGCTTGTAATGTGACATCCAAACTGCTCGTCGGTTCATCGGCGATCATTAATTGAGGATTGGCGGCAATCGCTTGAGCGATCATGGCGCGTTGGCGCATCCCTCCGCTCAACTGATGAGGATAATTTTGGGCCACGCGTTGAGGCTCGGCCATGCCAACGATATTGAGCAGTTCTAAGACCCTTTCCCGGCGTTGTTTCGCCGTTAAAGGCATATGGCAGATTAAGACTTCGTTAATTTGCTGGCCGATCGTCAACAAAGGATTCAACGCATTCAATGGCTCTTGAAAAATCATGCTAATGTCTTTGCCGCGGATTTGACGCATCCGATGTCCCGGCAAGGCAAAAAGATCCTCCCCGTGAAACAAAATTTTTCCCGATGTAATCCTCAACGCGACGGGCAGCAATCTTAAAATCGACAACCCCGTCGTCGTCTTCCCACTGCCAGAACCGCCGACAAGGGCGACAATTTTTAACGCCGTGACGTCGAAACTCACACGATGGATCAACGAAGGTGATTCGTTCACCCCATCTACTTCCGCCGTAACGTCGCGAAGGCTGAGTAATGGTTCGGACATTATGCCCCCTTCCCCGATTTAAGCATTGGGTCCAAACAATCCCGCAAGGCATCGCCAATGACATTAAAACAAATCACCGTTAAAAAAATAAATAATGCGGGCAATAAAATCCACGGGTAAAATTTTATATGGACAATACTCATCGCATCGGCCAACAAATTGCCCCAGCTGGCTAACGGATCTTGAATCCCCAAGCCGATAAGGCTCAAGGCCGATTCACCCAAAATATATCCGGGGATGGATAGCATGATCGCAAAAATAGAATAAGAGAGTGTGTGCGGGAGAATATGGCGCGCGATGATCTGCCCATCGGAAAGCCCCAGGCTCTTGGCAGCTAAAACATAATCACGTTCCCGTAAAGACAAACACATCCCCCGGATAATACGAGCCAGCCCCGCCCAGCCAATAAATGACAAAATAACGACGATCGCAAAATAAACCTGAACGGAATTAAATTCGTCGGGGACAGCTGCCCGCAGGGCCAAAAGCAAATAAAATCCCGGGACCATCATAAACATCTCACACACGCGCATTAGAATGTCGTCTATTCTCCCGCCATAATAACCGGCGATTCCTCCAACGATCAATCCGATCGTAAAAGAAATGAAGATCCCAATGATCCCGATCGACAATGAGACGCGCCCTCCATAAAAAATACGCGAGAAAAGGTCTCGGCCGCGGGAATCCGCACCCCACAAATAAATTCTCCCTTCGGGAGCGACCCCAAATAAATGGATGCGGCAAGGAATCAATCCAAAAAATTTATAGGCATCGCCCTTAACGAAGGGGCTAATGGGAAACATTTGAGATTGATCTTCTTGATAAATACGCTGATGGTAATCATTAAAGGCCGAATTGATGCCGTACACAAAAGGCCGCGTGAAACGTCCCTCCCTCCACACATGAATAGCCGTCGGGGGACTGTAGCTGTACCGTCGATCTTCGTTGGCATAAGAATAGGGAGAAACAAAATCAGCAAAAATGGCTGTTAAGTATAAAAGCCCCAATAGAACGGCGCATCCGACGGCCAACCGATTTTTCTTAAATCCTTGAAAGGCGATGTCGAGTTCGCTCAATGATTTCGTCTGTTTAGTCATAACGGATCCTCGGATCGATTTTGGCCAAGGCAATGTCTGCCAACAAATTCCCGATGATAAATAAAACGCCCCCCATCATCATGCTGGCCATGACTAGATAAATATCTTTGGCACGGACCGCTGTTAACATCAACGACCCTAACCCCGGCCAACTACAAATGATTTCAACTAAGGCCGCGCCGCTTAAGAGCGACGAAAATTCATAACCAAGCAATGTAATCAAGGGATTAATGGCATTACGTAACGCGTGCGAATAAATGACACGATGTTCGGGTAATCCTTTCGCCCGGGCGGTCAAAATATATTTTTTCCCGAGTTCCTCTAACATGTTGCCCCGCATAATGCGCTGCAATGCAGCGATCAAGCCGATGGATAGAGCGAGTGCCGGGATTAACAAATGCTTTCCTAAGTCTAGGAGTCTCGCTCCCAGCGACAAATCCTCATAATTAGGACTGTGCATCCCTCCTAACGGCAAGATACCTGTTTGGCTGGCGATGAATAAAAATAACATCGCGAGAAGAAAACTGGGCAACGATAAACAAATATAAGAAATGAATTGGATCACACGATCAATGAATTGATTGCGATGAACCGCCGCCCAAATGCCCAGAGGCAGGGCGAGGCACCAGGTGATCAGAAAACTGGCGGAAGCTAATAAAAACGTGTTCCACAAGCGGCCAGCGATAATCCGTGAAACAGGAATGTTATAATAAAAAGAATATCCGAATTCCAACCGGACCATATTCTTCACCCAATGCCCGAATTGTTCCATGATGGATTTATCCAGCCGGAATAAATGTTGATAGCGGGCGATCGTGTCTTCCGATATTTGAGGGTCTAAACGTAATGTATCCAAATAATTCCCCGGCGTGACACGCATCAGAATAAACGTTAACAACGCAATTCCTAAAAGCATCGGGATAGCAATTAAAACGCGCTGAAGAATAAATTTAACCATGATTATCGGCTGTCCTCGTTAATATAAATCTCTTCGAGGTTATGAAAGACATTGCCGTAATTCGACGGCCTTAAATTCCCGAATTTATTCCGGACGGCAAAAATTTTAGCGCTCAAAACGGTATAGATGACCGGCAATTGTTCGGAAACAATGTCCTGAAATTCGTCGTAAATAACCTTACGTTTATTCTCGTCCAACTCTTGCACGCCGAGAGTGAATAGTTCATCGATCCTTTTTTCCCACGGTGTTTGTGGGATTTCTTGATGAGGATTCCATAGATGAAGTTGACCGTTGGATGTCCACACATTCTTTCCAAAATGGGGTTCAATCCCTCCGGTGAGCCCCAAAACAATGGCATCATAATCAAATGTAGAGGTCAGCTTCCCAACCAGGGTGTTGAATTCCAGCGCGCGGAAATTGACCTTCATGCCCAATAATTCCAAATCATGACGAATAATTGCAGCGATATCCATCCGTTCGGTGGATCCGGAGTTTGTGTAAAGGCTAAATTCAAGAAGATGGCCTTGCGGATCTTCTAAATAACCGTCCCCGTCTCTATCGGCATATCCTGCCGACGCCAAAATTTCTTTGGCTTTGGCAAGGTCGTAAAGATAAATACGGACATTAGGGTTATTAAAAAACCCCGCGCCCGGGCCTAACGACGAATCTTGGGGATAGCCTAACCCATTTTTGACAATTTCGATGATCTTTTGTTTATCAATGGTATGTGCGACAGCCTGACGAAAACGAAGATCGGTAAACCACTTAAGTTTATACGGGGTGACAAAAGGTTCTCTCGTATGGGGATTTGTGCCAGGATTTTGATTAAAAAAGATAAATTGACTGCCCATGTCCGGGCCTAAATCATAAAGCGCAAAATTTTTTTCTTTTTCCAGGGGTTTTAGCAAAGGATAATCCAACCCTCTAAGCGCATAAGCATCGAGGGTCCCTTCTAAAAATTTAAGCAATTCCACGTCGGCATTTTGAACAATCAGATAAATAATCTTATTGAGGTAAGGGAATCTGTCCCCTTCTTTTGATTGTTTCCAATAACGGGGATTTCGAACAAAAATGAGTCGCTGCCCGGGATCATAACGTTGTAACTGAAATGGACCTGTCCCAACAATTTCTTTAGGGTCCGTATCAATGCCCCAGGTAAAGTTAAATGTTTTATCCTTAACGGCCTGTTCTAGTTTGTGCTTAGGAAGGATGGGCTGGGAAAGACTTCTTAAGAAAGGAGCAAATTTGACAGGCAGGACAAACTGAACGGTTCTGTCATCAACCTTCTCAACGTTCAAGATTTGGCCATCGATGGTGAATATATCGCGCGAAGAGCTGGGAATATCGGGATTATAAATTAAATCATTGTACGTAAAAATGACATCATCGGCGTTAAACGGTGTTCCGTCATTCCAATAAACATCATCACGCAAATGAAAAATCCATGTCAAGCCATCTTCGCTTGCCTCCCATGATTTGGCTAAATGCGGCTCAACTTTGAGCGTTTCTACATTCGTCGTTGTTAATCCCTCAAAAATAAGGTCAGTGACGAGGGTCGTTGACGTTTCCTTCGCGATAATATCATTGAACGATTTCGGATCAGAGGTAGTTGAGAGCACCAGCTCTCCCCCGTAATGACTGGCAAAGGCCAATGGGGGACATAACAATCGCCCTAAAAGGATCGAATAACAAAAAATGCTTTTTTTATTGATAGCCATAATGCAATTTCCCGAGGCGACAACGTAAAAATATTTTTACACCGGAAACATTGACGATCATTTGCGGGATGTCCGCATCATCGGGAATGCAAATACGCTTTAACCGATAAGGATCGGTTGTCAACGTATTAAAATAAGGATCGACGGTTAAGGCCGCCTTGTACCCTGCCTCTTTGAGCATCCTTATTTCCCGGCCGGAGTAGTCTCCATTAGGATAAGCGAAAATGACGCTCTCCAATCCAAACTTTTGAAAGATCTCATGTTTAGATTCGCTGATTTCTTCCCTGGCTTTTTCATCCGAAGATCTAGGCAAGATAGGATGAAATCGCGTATGCGACTGAAAGCTGACAAGCGGCCTCATCGTCGCAATCTCATCTTTATTCAACGCTGATCGATCGGGATATTCTTTTGCCTCCTCAAAACCTGCTTGGCTTAAGATGCGAAGCCTTTCATCCCGAGCAAACATCTTTAACTCTTCGACAGAATATTGGGGCACATGAATATCCGTCCAAAATTTTCTATTTGTCCCGACGATTCCACTGCAAATAAATATCGTTACCGGGATATTGTGCCTCTGGATCACCGGCCATAAATCAAAATTTCCCCTATAGCCATCGTCGAACGTAATCACCAAAGCCTTTTTAGGCAAAACACACTTGGGATCTTCCCGCGCTTTAATATAATCCTCCAAGGCGATAATCGTGTATCTTTGTTTTAGCGCTCTGACATGCTGGTCAAACCTCTCAGGCTCAATGTTGTGATAAAGAATCATCGTCACTTGGTTTTGTTGAATGATCTCACGCACCAAGAACGGAGCGCCACTCCAATAAAGCCCTCCGTAAAGTATTTTCTTCGCCAAAGGCCAGAAGCCTTTCTCCGATTTCAGTTTAGAAACGATGTAAAGGAGGTTCTTTAACATAGGGATGTCTTCGATGTCTTATAAAGGTAGAATGACACACTCTGAATAAAGTGAATCAATGTCTTCTTTCCCAACATCATTGGATCGGAAAATTTTAGGTTGGTTTAACTTCAATGAAACGGAAGGAAAAACATGTTCCCCTTTTAGGCGCTGCTCATCGATGTAAAGCCCGATGACATTCAAACGGCGACAGACGGCAAAAACAGCCGCTACCCCATCCCGGCAAAAAAATTCTTTATCACTCAAATAGTGGATGTGACCGAAGGCTAAGCCTTTCTTTTTTATTTTTGTCAACACACAATAACAACTCCCTCCCGGGGAATGAAAGACCAGATGAATACAAGGAAATTCTTTATGGTCTTCGAAAATTTTAAGGTTCTCCCCTTTCAATATCCCGGCGATCACATGGGGGTCCCAGGTCAACAAACATTTTCTAACCCCATGGAATAAAGAAATGAACCAGGGAATGATCCTCACATGCGTTTCGCCATCTTGAAAATCGAATTTTTTAAAAATTTTATAAGCGACCTTCGTCGCGGTGAGATCCGTTAATGTATAATCTTTAAGCTTTAGAACGGCATACAAAAGGGACATGCTATGTTTCCGGTAGGCCTGCTTCACAATCCAGCTGGTCAAATTGCAGAATTTATAGGATTCCCCGCGAATCGTTCTTCGGCTGAAGATAAGCCCAAAAAATCCGACGACATTATCTTGGTCCAGGAGCATGAACCCATGATAATCTTCTTCAACATTCCAATGATTGATAAAAAGTTGTTGCCAATTTTCCTTGGTAATGTAGGGGACATTGAGCTCCGCGAGGAGAGGATAAACACGTTCAAAATCTTGGGATCTAGCTTTTTGAATGGTAACCACAATACCTCTCGAACGGCACTTCTAAAAATAAAAGAGGATATGCGGCTTATTTTTCTGCCCCAGGGCCCATATCCACATTATTTTTTTGGCTAGTATCGGTAACGACGTTGACCGGCAAAGAGGCGGTCCCCGGCATTAGGCCTTCTTTAGACAGTAAGGACACTTCTTTTTTGGCAGATAAAACAGCGAGGCTTAAACATGTAACAAAAAATAACGTAGCAAAGACCGTTGTGGCTTTCACTAAAAATGCATTTGTCTTCGCGCCAAAAAGGGACTCGGCGGCGGCAAAATTTTCGGTCAATCCTCCCCCTCTCCCCGACTGTATTAAGACAATCGCCGCGAGAAGGATGCAAAGAATCGCATGAATAAAAAAAACAAATCCAGTCATTTTGTTCTCCCTTATGGTTCGACGTTCGCTCACCATTCCGAGGGCTTCGACTGATCTCAGCCGAAGTCCTTGTCGAAGGACTCTCTTACGTCTTCATGACACAACTGTTTTTAATAATGTCGACGAATGAATCGACTTTTAAACTCGCTCCGCCCACCAAAGCGCCATCGATATCGGGCTGGGCCATTAACTCGGCAATATTTTCAGGTTTAACACTACCGCCATATTGGATGCGTACCCTCTGGGCCACGTCTTCGCCACACATCTGCGTTAACAATTGACGAATCAATTGATGAACTTGCTGAGCTTGCCCAGGAGTGGCTGTTTTTCCTGTCCCGATCGCCCATACCGGCTCATAAGCGATAATGATTCTCTTCACGTCTTCCTTCGAAACCCCTTCTAACCCTTCTTTCATCTGTGTCGTCACCACTTTTGTGGTTTTATTTTGCTCACGCTCTTCTAACACTTCCCCGACACACACAATCGGAATCAGTCCGCTCTTTAACGCTGCCTTAATCTTTTTGTTGACCGTTTGATTGGTTTCGCCAAAATATTGGCGACGTTCAGAATGGCCAATAATCACATATTCGGCACCGGCATCTTTTAATAATAAGCCAGAAACTTCTCCCGTAAAAGCGCCGGCATCTTCCCAAAATAAATTCTGGGCTCCTAATCCGATATTCGTCTCTAATAAAACATCTTTAATATCACAAAGAGCGGTAAACACAGGGCACACCACAATGTCCACATCGCTTACGTTGGATACATACCGCTTAAGAAGCGTCACAAACTCAATGGATTCGTGGGATGTTTTGTTAAGTTTCCAGTTTCCGGCAATAATTGGTTTTCTCATCTGATTCCGGCCTTTTCAATCTCTTTATATTTTTCTTTATCGGTCAATGCTTTAATCCCGGGTAACTCTTTGCCTTCCAACAGTTCCAACGAAGCTCCTCCGCCGGTGGAAATATGGGTCATGGCCTTATCTAGGCCGAATTTTGTAACCGCCGCCGCGGAATCCCCGCCGCCAATAATCGTTGTGACGTCTTTCAATGTCGCTAAATATTGAGCGATGGATTTTGTTCCCTGGGCGAACGCATCTTTTTCAAAAACACCCATAGGGCCATTCCAGATAACGGTCTTGGCCGTTGATAATACTTTTTTGAATCGCTCGATTGTTTTAGGGCCGATATCTAACCCTTCCCAACCATCAGGGATTTCATCAGAGATTCTTTTTGTTTCCACAGCATCAAATCCTTTCGCAATGGCAAAGTCGCTGGATAATTCCATCTTAACATTCTTTTCCTGAGCTTTCTTAAGGATCGTTCGTGCCAAGTCGAGCTTATCTTTCTCGCAAATAGAATTTCCCACATTTTTCCCTTGGGCTTTTAAGAATGTATAGGCCATCCCTCCCCCGATGATAATGGCATCTGCCTTATTCAAAAGGTTTTCGATGAGTAATATCTTATCAGAAACTTTGGCTCCCCCTAAAATGACGACAAAGGGACGCTTGGGATAATTAACAGCCTGATCTAAATAATTGATCTCTTTTTCCATCAGCAACCCGGCGGCCGAAGGAAGATAATGCGTAATCCCTTCAGTAGAGGCATGGGCACGGTGGGCCGTTCCGAAGGCATCGTTGACAAAGATATCGGCCAAGGAAGCCAACTGTTGAGCAAAAACAGGATCGTTTCCCTCCTCCTCTTTATAAAAACGCAAATTCTCTAATAGAACGACTCTCTCTTTTGATTTGTCGATCGCTTCTTTAATCTTCGGAGCGACACAATCATCCAATATTAAGACTTTCTCTTTTAAATATTCTTGTAAACGCACGCCCACCGGAGTAAGACGTAGGCTTTCAACGAATTTACCTTTAGGGCGCCCTAAATGGCTCATCAAAATGACTTTTGAAGGGGATTGCTTAAGAATATATTCTAATGTGGGTAACGAGGCTTTAATCCGGGTATCATCCGTAATACGCAGTTTCTCGTCTACAGGGACATTAAAATCAACACGGATAATGGCTTTTTTCCCTTTCCATGACACATCTTTAATCGTTAATTTATTCATGACAAGCCTTGTGAGGTAATTTTTAATCTAAAAAAAGCCTTAAATAACCTTTTTATTATACTTAAGGAAAGTATTTTGTCAACCCGTTCGCCTCTAAGCTCAGTCCTTCGACTTTACTCAGGACTGAGC
Source organism: Candidatus Omnitrophota bacterium (assembly GCA_020053475.1). GTDB lineage: Bacteria > Omnitrophota > Gorgyraeia > Zapsychrales > Zapsychraceae > JAGVNC01. The sequence continues at coordinate 14,863 of JAGVNC010000095.1, forward strand.
CCTGAGAGAAATCGAATGGGCTCAAGGGTGACACTAAGCGGCGGATGCCGCGAACGTGTCAACGTCATCTAACATTAGAATCTTCAAGGGGATAGGATACTATTGGAGCTTCAGGAGGCGGCATAAAAGGCTTGACGACCTCCTCTAAGGCTGGACTATCAACCACACCCTTGGCAACAATTTTGTTGCCAGCGGGGGTCATGTGGCCATCCCAATTAAAGAAAAACTTTTCAGAAGAGTTAAGAGGAAACGCACCTAATGTATTAATAAAAGGAATCCCATTTTCTTTTGCAAAGGATTCCACAAATTCAAAAGGATAATAATCCGTATAAAGTTTATCCGCTTCAAACCCCCATGTTTCTCTTCCTTTGGCCCACTGATCCTTCCCCACATAAATCCCATGAGGATACATAATTAAGACCATCGGGATATTGCGTTCCTTAAGCAAATTATTGATTTTTAATAAATACTTTTTGGTCCTCTCCCACTGTTTATCAATCAGCGCTTTCTTTTCTAACCCACGCAACATCAGAAGGCCGTCATATTCCATGATGACTTCCTCTGATTCAATGTCCCGAGAATTGATAATGACAGCCTTGGCCCTCTTTCCTTCTTGTTTCACTTTAAGATACTCACGAAATCCCAATAATTGTAATTTTCTAAAACTTCGGACAATTTTGTCATTAACATATTTACAAAAAGCGCTGTAATTGACACATGCTAACCACCGACTCTTTTTCCCATCAACATAAAGGGGATTGAATTCGATAATCTCGCCGTTAGCATCATAAATCGCATTTCTTTCCGTATGCCAATCATCCCAAAGATCTGTCAAATCAAAAAGCAACAGGACCATATCGGGATCGTACTGAAGATGCATATCGCGTAGATTCACATAATGCGTAATCGGAGAAGCGTGCCCTATCCCTGCGTTGATCACTTCGGACTGGACCCCTTTTTCTTTTAAATTCTGTTCAATTAAAAAAGGAATCGTTTGATCATCGTTAGAACCGACGCCAAACGTGAATGAATCGCCCACAGCAAAAATACGCAATCGCCCTTTTTCCTTAGAAAAATTAAAATCTTTTCCCCGATAACCGAAATGATTGATGTGGGCCTTATAATCAAATTCCCCGAGGATATCAGACGCGCTCCCAAGATTTTGATTGGGCTCAAACAAGGTTTTCTTCTCTCTCTGGACAAGCTGTGTCAAATGTGGCGGGGGGCCACGGAATATTCGAAAACAAATTTCTCCAACTGCAAAAAGAATCAACAATATGAATAGATTCAATAAAACGATTTTGAAAAGCCGTTTTAACGTTAAGGCGAACGATTGTAGGCTGGACAGCCAAGACCTTTTTCCTGAAATATTGTCTAGTTCATCAGCCCCCAAATATATTCGTTGAACAGCCATGGAAAATCCCATAAACAGCCAGAACAAAGTAACCAATTGGACAGAATAAAGATTCGTATCAAATGTACTATGAACTAAAAAGGCAAAAAGGCCTGACATACTACCAATGATTAAAGAGATAGGGAACGGATCGTCCAGACGAAGAACACTTCTAAATGACGTCCGAAAGAGAGAAATGACCATCCATAAAAAAGCAAAAAGGCCAACAATGCCTGTTTCCGCCATCATCTGCAGATAACAATTGTGGGGATAAGCACTCCATTTGATATTATATCTTTGCAAAATACGCATATAGGTGTTTAACCCTGTCCCCCAGACAGGAAAATCCTTGATAATTTTATAAGTGTCCTGCCAATAACTATTGCGACCCATCCCTCCAAAAAGTTTCAAATGTTCCATAACCCCCGTGGGGGCTTCTACGTTGGGTCTATCTGCTGGGATAACAATGACCACATTGTCTGTAATAAAAGAAACCTTCCTGATCTTGGCCATCAATGGGGAAAAAACAACCATAAAGAGGATGATAAACAATAAGGGAGCAAAAATTTTCTTTTTTCTGTATAAACAAGTAAAAATAAAACCCAAAATACACCCTAGCCAAGCCCCGCGCGAATACGTCAACCCTAAACAGATGAAAGACAAAACAAAAAGAAATAAAATCCAAAGGTTAAAAGGCTTCGCAAAGAAATTGATGATTGAATCCTTCATCCTTTTGGGTTGGGCAACCGATGCGGATAAGAACGCTAGATAATTAAATAGGAATAAAACAACAATCACTAAATAAGAACCGAAGTCATTGGGATGTTTAAAAGAAGAAACGATCCTCCCGTCAACCAAAGAGAATCCCCTGATAAAATCATGTGAGGAAAACAATTGAAAAAGGCCATTAATCGCAATAACTGCGATCGACACAAAAAAAGTCAGGACAAAGCGTTTTAAGCGATCCCTGCTGTTGATACTTTCCACCATAATAAAAAACAACATAATATGCTGGATCAGTTTAAAGAAAAACGCCTCGAAGCTGATGGAAAAAAACTGGCTCCTGAAAATCAAGATGATGCTGACAAGAATAAACAATAATGTGGGGATATTTTGGGGGGTCGAAACAGGTTTGAAAGAATGGACGAAAATCGAAATTCGTCTTGGCCAAGAAACCGATTCCCGGTGTCTCTTTATTTTAACAAATTGAAAATAGCATAAAGCGATGTGCTTGACAAAATAGGCCGCGATCCCTAATCCAGCAAAACTTTCGATCAGGGCCGTAGAGATTGGAGCAAAAAAAATTAAGGCGTAACAAGAAAAAGCCATGACCTTGTCACACCTTCTGGCTACTTTTCTAAACAACATAAGGCGATCGATTATGTTTGAAAAAATTCCTTCTGGCGTTTATACCAACTGATCGTTTTGCGTAACCCTTCTTTTAACCTCACTTTAGCTTTAAAACCAAATTCTTTTTTCGCGCGGCGAATGTCAAGAAGCCGGCGAGGCTGCCCATCGGGCTGAGACGCATCCCAAATAATTTTTCCTTTAAAGCCTGTCATTTTAACGATGAGCCCCACTAAATCTTTGATGGCAATACCTTCCCCTGAGCCGATATTGACAGGCTCTGGTTTATTATATTTTTCCGCAGCGATAATAATCGCCCGCGCGGCATCCTCAACATAAATAAATTCACGCGTTGGCCGCCCTGTTCCCCAAACCGTAATCGAATCGTCCTTATGTATTTTGGCATCAAAACACTTCTTAATAATGGCAGGAATGACATGGGAAGAATGTTGAGGGACAAAGTTATCCGAAGGCCCATAAAGGTTAACCGGTAATAAAAAGATAGAATTCATCCCATATTGTTCGCGGTAGGCTTGGGCCTGGACGAGGAGCATCTTTTTGGCTAATCCATAAGGGGCATTGGTTTCTTCTGGGTATCCTTCCCACAAGTCATCTTCATTAAAAGGAACTTTTGTGAATTTAGGATAGGCGCAGATTGTCCCGATCGCCACGAATTTTTTGATCTTAAATAAACGTGTTTGCTCCATCAACTGGACACCCATGATCAGATTTTCATAAAAAAATCTTCCAGGGTTTATCCGATTGGCTCCGATCCCCCCGACCACAGCGGCCAAATGAATAATGATGTCCGGCTTCGTTTCTCTCAAAAGGCGCTTAATTGGGCCTAACTTGCGTAAATCGTATTTCTTTTTCCGGGGGACAAAAATATAACGGCACCCCTTCTTTTTCAATAGAGCGACAACATATCGGCCTAAGAAACCATCCCCTCCCGTCACGACAACCCTTTTATGTGTCCAAAAACCCATCTTACCTTTTTCCTTTGGTCCCGTGCAATATTTTACGCACGACGTTCATATCCGCATCCACCATCATCCGAACTAACTGAGGGAAATTCACTTTCGGTTTCCAATTGAGCAACTTTTTTGCTTTAGAACTATCCCCCATTAAACAATCAACTTCCGTCGGTCGAAAATACTTCTTATCGATTTCTACATATTTTTTCCAATTCAGTCCAACATAACCAAACGCCTCTTCCAAAAATTGCCGCACTGAATATGTTTCGCCTGTCGCGACAACATAGTCATCCGCTTCATGATGTTGAAGCATCAGCCACATGGCTTCGACGTAATCACCGGCGAATCCCCAATCCCTTTTGGCATCTAAATTCCCCAGATAAAGTTTTGTTTGCACTTTATGACGGATACGGGCCAAGGCCATCGTGATCTTTCGAGTGACGAACGTTTCGCCCCGACGAGGCGATTCATGATTAAACAGAACCCCATTACACGCAAAAATATTATAGGCCTCGCGATAATTAGCCGTCATCCAATAAGCATACACCTTGGCCGCGGCATAAGGACTACGAGGACGAAAAGGCGTGTTCTCATTTTGAGGAAATTCCGAGGCATTGCCGTACATCTCTGAACTGGAGGCCTGATAAAATTTTGTTTTAATCCCGGAATCGCGGATCGCTTCAAGCAATCGCGTCGTCCCTAAAGCGCCGACTTCTCCGGTATACTCGGGGATCGAAAAACTGACCTTGACATGGCTTTGTGCTCCCAAATTATAAATTTCATCCGGTTTGACTGTTTTCACAATGTGATTTAAAGAACTCGCGTCATTGAGATCGCCGTAAACAAGCTTTAACCGTAAGTTTTTCTCATGCGGATCTTGATAAAGATGGTCAATCCGGTCGGTATTAAACGAACTTGAACGGCGCATAAGCCCATAAACTTCATATCCTTTCTTGACTAAAAATTCGGCTAAATAAGAACCGTCTTGGCCGGTAATCCCTGTGACTAAAGCTTTTTTAATTTTAGGCATGATTGATTTAATCCTTTAATGGATTGAATAAATTTACTTAATACGCTCCCTTGGCTTTAAAAACAACGGGGATCGTTTGCAGAAGAATATTAAAATCCAACCAAAACGACCAGTTGTTAATGTACCAGGCGTCCCATTTCACTAAACGACTGAACGAAATTTCGCTTCTCCCCCGGATCTGCCAAAGGCCGGTAATTCCCGGACGAACTTCGAGGCGCTTGAGTTGGCGTAAATCTTCTTTCTCAATTTGTTCAATGGGGAGCGGCCGGGGCCCGACGAGGCTCATTTCCCCTTTAAGGACATTAATAAACTGAGGAAGCTCATCGAGGCTGTATCGGCGCAAAATTTTTCCAAACTGCGTCACGCGCGGATCTTTTTTTATTTTAAAAATCGGGCCATCCACCTCGTTTTTATCTTTCAAATGCTTAAGAGCTTCATCGGCCTCTTTGACCATACTACGGAACTTGTACATCTTAAATATTCGCCCTCGGCGCCCATATCTTTTCGATAAATAAAAAACCGGCCCCGGGGTGTCCAGTTTGATCAAAATCGCCAGCGTAATGAATAAAGGAAAAAGTAAAATCGTCGCGATCAACGAAATGAAAATATCAAAAATACGCTTTCCTGTCTGCCGACGCAGACTAGATTCATTACAGTATTCCAAAATCGGGATAAATCCAATATTAAATTTACAAAATTCGCCGGGCATTAATTCGAATCCTTGAGGCACGACGCGCACAGCAATCCCCAATTCTTTCGCTTGCTCAAGAAGTTTAAGAAAGACTTGGCTGTCATGATGGATCGTGATGAAAACTTTATTCACAAATTCTCGGGGCGCAATCGTGGCAAAACCAGAAATCTTTCCTAAAATAGGCTGCCCACTCTTAGATTCCGACTTAAAATCATCCAAAAATCCCACAATTTTAATTCCCAGCTCAGGTTTTTTTTCGATCTCTTGAGCCAAGGCATTTCCTATTTTTCCAGCTCCAATAATGATTGCATTAAAATTATTATATCCGCGTGAAACCAAGTAACTCACGAACGCCCTTTTCATCATCCGCCACAAAGAAAAGGATGCCGCCATTAAAATCGTTGTAATAAAAATGACGGTCCGAGGGAAATTTTTGAAATGGCCAAGATATAACGCCACGATCGTTAACAACGCCGACATAATAACCGCATTGATAACTTTTGAGACCTCAGTAGTTTCGTAGACTTCTCGGTTTGTTTGATATAAACCGTAGTTGTTGTTTAAAATAATCGTGATGGTGATCCAAAAAAGAAAAACAAAGCGATAAGGGTTGGTGGGGTCAAAGAAAAGGTTAAATAAGGTTACATCAAAGGGAAATTTGATTTCTCGCCAAGAACAAGCCGAATAGATGGCCAAGCTTGTGAGAATGACATCAACCAGGATATAAACCGATTTGATGAAAGAATGTCTAAATCGTTTGCCCATATTTAATATGCAAGGTTTTCTCAACCCAATCTCTGGTAATGTAAAATAAAAATTTTGTATTCCCGATTAAATACCTTTTCCATAAACGCCTTGGCTCTTGAGAAAGACGGAAAAACCATTCCGTCCCACTGCGCTGCATCCATCGGGGAGCTTGCTTTTTGATCCCGGGAAGATAGTCGAATGCCGCCCCGACACCTAACATAACGGGCGCATTCAGTTGAGGCCGATGACGCGACATCCAAAAATCTTGTTTGGGCGACCCAAGGCCAATCCACAAAATATCAGGATTAAGCTGATTGATCTGATCAATCACCGCATCTTCTTCCTTAAGATTCCCTGCTCGAAACGGTGGCGCATATGTCCCAACGATATTCAACTTAGGGAAACGCTCCAATAATTTATTCTTAAGCGACAAAATGCCTTCCGGTGTTCCCCCATACAGATAATGCTTAAATCCTTTTTGCTCACTCAGCCGGCACACAGACATCATCAAATCCGGGCCGTAAGTTCGTTCAATCACATGGTTTCCGCTTAATTTCCCGAGCCAAACCAACGGCATCCCATCCGGGGTGACCATGCCCGCTTTATTGACAATCTCTAAATACTCTTTATTGGTTTGGCAATCGACAATCGTCGACACGGGCGCCACGCACACATATTGTTTTTCTTTACGCATAATCCATTCTTCAATAGTATGGCATGCCACATCCAAATTAATGGTACTGACATGGACTCCGCAGACGTCAAAATAATGGATCATTGTCCCTCAAATGGCCAATAATGTCTTGTAACGTTGAATCGCTTGACGGGCGATCTTATCCCAACGATATTCTTCAGCAATTTCTCTAGAAATTGTTCCCTGGCGCGCCAAATCCCCTAATTCGATTAGATCCTTAACTGCCTGAATAATACGATGGGGTTCATTATCCGCTAAAATAATCCCATTCTGCCGGGGACGGACTAACCAAGGCTGAGCGGTGGTGATCAGCGGCAACCCACAACTGATTGCTTCTAAAGAACTTAAACTCGAGCCGGGATAAGAAAAGGCTGATATATAAATATCCGAAATTTTGTAAAATTTGTATAATTTTTTTTCTTCAACATCTTTGAAATGCCGGACATGCTGTTGCAAGCCATTGTCATCAATGATTTTATAAATCTGCTTCTCTTGATACCCACGCCCGATGATAATCAACTTGATCCGTGCATTGTACCTCATAAGCTCTTTTAAAGCAAAAAGGATTTTATCCACTCCTTTATCAGCCGCTAACCGGTTAACAGTGATTAAAACAATGTCCTGTTCATCTAACCCTATTTCTTGCCGGGTTAACGAAGATTCTTGGATGGCTTGGTCAATAAACTCGATGTCTGCGCCTACGGGAAGAATTTCATTTTTGGAAGGGTCGACCTTAAACAACGTATTAATATCCGCCTGAGAATACTTATCTTCCGAAAAAATCCGCTCAGCCTGCTGCAAGCAAAAGGACATCGGTTTAATTTTGAAATAGTATTGCGGCCAATAGTGCCTTTTCTCCTTGGCACTGGCAAAAGGCGAAAGCATAATCTTTTTTTGCTTGATAGGTTCAAAGCGGGAGGCAAAAAGACTGAAAATGTTAAGCGGACTTTTTAAAGAAATCGGGTTGCATAAATAATTATCCGTAAATACATGGGCGATCACCGGCCGACGCGGCGAAACTTTAAGATATTGATAACCGGTCATATCAAAGCTATGCAAAATATCAAAATGTGTCTTTTGAAGATACCGGGCCAATGAACGGCTAAAAAGATGAACGCCCCACCATCCAACAGGATATTCGAGGTATTTGTAAATCGAGGGGGCCAATAATGTGTACGTTAAGCCTTCAAATTTTTCCGTTCGCGGCTTGCCTTGATCCAAAGGGGCGATAATCTCAATGTCAATCCCTTCACGGGAAAGATATTTGGCAAAATGGTAAACGTATTTTTGAACTCCGCCAAAAGGATGAAAAGGATAGATGCTTTTGGCCGCTAAAACAATTTTCATCGTTAAGCCTTCTGGGCAATCAGGGTCACATCCCAAGTATTGCGTCGGATCTTTCCATTAAGCCGCAAAAAAGGATGCGCGCCCAAGACCTTAAATCCTGCGCGAATTAAATATCCTTCCATTTCTTGTAAATCGAAATAACGCAGGCGGTGACGTTCCTGAAATTTTTGAATCGTTCTTCCCTTCTGTTTAAGCACGCACGTATAAACAACATCACATCTTTTTTGATTGGGGCTTAAGACCGTCTGGGAACGCCGTTCCAGCGTTTGATCCTGGACTTTAAAAAACCTGACTTTTCGGGAAGCATAATACTCTTCGACCGCCGGGGCATGCCAAAAATCAAAAATGAATAAACTTCCCTTATGCATATGCTGATGAACTCGTCGGAATGTCGCTTGAATGTCGTTGAGCGAAGTCAAATAATCAATGACCGAGAACATGCTGACAACGGCATCAAATGTTTGATGTAATTGGAAGGACTTTAATTTTTGCCGGTGAAGATCTGCGGATAAATTTAGTTTATGTAGTTTTTGCCTGGCGATATCGAGCATGGCTTCGGAAGCATCAATGCCTGTGACTTTATAGCCTTGTCTTATTAGGGGGAGAATATGATTAGCCGTGCCGCAACCTAAGTCCAAAATTGTTTTGGGAGACTTCTCGGCGTATCGTTTAAAAATAGCCTGCAAGAAACGGCACTCTTGGGAATAATTCTTTTTTTGATAGAAGATGTCATAATACTGAGCGTACTGTTGAAATGACATCAGCGTGACCTTTGCAACGTTCCGATACAATTGCAAATATATTCAATTTCTTTCCGTGTTAACCCGCTCCCCGAAGGCAAGTATAATCCTCGTTTGGCAATATCTTCAGCAATGGGGAATCTTCTGGAATCAGCGCATCTTAATTTCTTGAATACAGGCTGATTATTGAGCGGCAAAAAAAATGTCCTCGTTTCTATTCCTTTCTCTTTTAACGCGGCCATTAAATTCTTGCGGGACATACCAAAAGCACGGTCAACCAGGATCCCATACATCCAATAAACATTCTTCACATCTTGACGCTCAACAGGCAATGTGATGCCGGGGATTTGCGATAACAAGACATTATAACGGAACGCATTTTGACGGCGCTTTTTCGCCATCTCGTCAATTGTTTCTAATTGAGCCGCACCTAAAGCAGCTTGGATGTTAGTCATGCGGTAATTAAATCCAACTTCCTCATGCCAAAAACGTTTGGATTCCAGGAAAGAAAGATTTTTAAGACGCTGGCAGCGTTGGGCCAATTTGGGAGAATCCGTCAAGACCATCCCCCCTTCTCCCGTCGTAATAATCTTATTTCCGTAAAAACTAAAACAGGAACAATCGCCGAAGCTCCCTACTTTTCGGCCTCGATACTCCGCCCCATGGGCTTCGGCGGCATCTTCAACAACAAATAATTGATGTTTCCGCGCAATCTTTAAAATCGGATCCATCTCACAGGGATGCCCATACGTATGCACGACAATAATGGCCCTGGTCTTTTTTGTAATTTTTTGCTCGATTAAGGTTGGATCAATATTCCACGTGTCTTGTTGCACATCCACAAAGACCGGTTTGGCCCCGCAATAAACAGCCGCAAAGGCCACCGAAGCAATTGTGAATGTCGGAACAATGACTTCATCTCCGGGGCCGATCTCTAACGCAGTTAAGGCCAAATGTAAAGCGGCTGTTCCATTGGTCGTCGTCACCCCATATTGACGCTGACAATACCGGCTAAATCCTTCTTCAAAACGCTTGATATATTGACCGGAAGAAGAAATCCAATTGGTCTGAAGGCAATCCAAGACAAATTTGGTCTCTTTTTTCCCTAATAGCGGCGTACAAACAGGAATCATTTTATTCCTTCACCTCTAAATTGCGACGGCTTTGGGGATTATAGGGGCCTTGCTTGATTTCAATCATTTTGGTATCTTCCAAGAATTCAAACCCATGCCCCCCCTCTCGAAGAAGAATCATATCCCCCTGCTTGATGATTGTTGATTCAAGTGCCTCGTCTTTGTCCCCATAAAATGTGATTTTGACCTTCCCTTCCTGAATATAAAGAACCTCTTGGAGCGGGCCGGATAATTCCATTCGCACAGGAAGATGAGCATGCGCTTTAATCATTTTCCCTCTTTTGTGGACGTGCTTGCCCATCTGAAGCGCATATTGATCGGGAGTAAAAAACTGCACCCCTTCTTTCTCCTCAACGTTACCATACACAATCACTGCAAAAATCTTATTTTGATATTTAATTTCTTCAATAGCCATAGATGATTATACCGCTCCTTTTTTAGACGTGCATAATTCATTGATTAAATCTTCATAATTCTTTCTAGGAAACACATTCAATAATCCCCCGCGCGTCAAATTAACAATCTGGATATTACGCTTGATCGCATAATCATTTAATAAATTCAACTGCACCCAAATCTGCCACAGCCAAAACCAATCACCTCCCGAAGTCTCTGTTTCCTTCTCAATTTGGACCTCTGCAGCGTTGTCTGTAATGGGCGATAATCCATAAAACCTTACACGCTCTCTTCCGTTTTCCTGGAGCATGACGGGTTGATTGAGATCACACCCCAATAAATAGATTTTCTCAAACCCCATAAATAAGGCGATGGTTAAACATTCCGTCAACGCTGTTGGGACTTTCATGATATTCCTTGTAATATCGACATATGCCTTGCGCATATAAATCGCATTGAGTCCTGTCTGGATGTAGGATATTCTTCCCTTTAACTCATTAAACTCATCAATCAAATATTTGGTATTACCATCGGCAAATAACCGGCAATCCGCAGGGAGACGGTCAATCATTGACTTAAGCCAATCACGCCAGTCATTATCATATTCCTTTAATTGGTATTTAGGGACCATGACATGGTATTTGGGACTAATGACCGCAATGTCTTTATGGGCATGAAAGTGATTTTGCGTGATGACAATTTGGCCGGAGAGCTTTGTCAAATCTTGGGTGTGGATCGATGGCCCGCTACCTAAGATAAAACAAATTCCCCCCTTGTGGGCATCTTTAAGCTTCTGATTAGGCATTAATAGAGGTTGAGGGAAAAGATTCAATATCCGATACACCACATGAAGAGGATATCCCAATAATATATATTCAAGCTTTGTCATGTTAACTTCTCAATTAGGGATTTTGGATTTTAAAATGCCTAAGAAATATTCGCTAAAAAGCTGATGCCCTGCCTGTGTCAGATGCGAGCTATCGGCATACAAGGGCTCGCCGTTAAACTTAGAAACAAGGAATTCTCCCGGATAATAGGCATTCAATTCTTTGATCATTAAATTTCGCCCCACTTCCCCTAAGTGCCGATATTTCTCGTTAAACAGCGTATATTGAAAAGGATGAATGTGGAAACCCCACGGGTAAAACCCGTGGCACCTGTTTCCACATTTCGAGCTTCGCTCGACGCCCTTTGGGCGAAAAGCCATTCATCCACGGGCAAGCC
>JAGVNC010000064.1 GCA_020053475.1 Candidatus Omnitrophota bacterium
GATAAGAATCGCTCTTGGGGTACTTTCAAAAATTTTGAACCCTCAAAATAGGACATTTCTGTTTTGCTAAGAATAGGACATTTTAGTTTTGTCTTTACAGTCTGTCCCTATTTTTTGCTAAATCCATAACCCCGTGTTACACTTACTCTTAAATCTCGCTAAAAAGGCCGCTGATGAAACGAATCGCTTTACTTATTCTCACGCTGATTTTTCTCGATGCGACAACAGAAGATGCGTTGTCCATCGGGATAACATCCGCCCCTGGCCGACCGCCCAAAATGTCCGGCCCAGAGATCGTCGTTGATCCCAACGTTAAGTTCCCCACGAATTTGACTTCAACGGATAATCTTGCGGATTACCTTATCATTACAGCCGATCCATTTTACAAAAGTCCGCCTACGGTCAAATTAGCCAACCACCGCGCCCAACACAGTGATTTTCAGGTAGCGGTAATCCGCTTAAGCGATATTTACGCGCAATTTCCGGACGCCAACCACGAAATTTCCATTAAAAATTTTGTAAGTTTTGCGTATTATAACTGGCGCAATGACCCCCAAGTCCCGTTCTTAAAATATGTCCTCCTGGTGGGAGATGCTGACCTCGACAAATCCGACCAACCTTGGTTTTTGCCGGTTCACGCCAGCGATGCGATCGCTTCTTACGGCCGCTGGACGGACAACTACTACGTGGCCATTGACGATGATGACAATAACGGCGTCCTGAATGATTGGGATTCGGCCCCGGAGATGCGGATCGGCCGATTTCCGGTCAAAACCGTTTCCGAGCTTTCCATCGTTGTCAACAAAACCATCAGCTATGAAATCAAGAACACCCCCAATCAGGAGTGGCTCAAAAAAGTCTTCTTTGCCTTTGGCAATATTGAAGGATCTAATATCTTTGACCCGTATTCCTTCGGCTTCTCAGGAAAATCTTGGGTAGACATTGAAAAAATCTTTACTTCTGCCCACAAAGAGTTGGTGGGAATATTGGGTTCGGCCCCGCCCCAGGATGTCGCGGATGTCATCAACTCCGGCGTCGGCATCTTTTTATTCCGTGGGCACGGCTGGATCGACCAAATGAACGGATTTTTCGGTCTTAAAGATTTACCGTTATTGTCTAACGGGCCATATTATCCTATTGTTTTTTCGATTGGCTGCCAGACAGGCAGGTTCCAAAATGAAGAATATGATTCCCTTGGAGAAGAATTCCTTTTGGGCGAAGGAAAGGGAAGCGTTGCTTTCATCGGAGCGGCCCACACGTCGGAAATTTGGCTGGATGAACATAATGCAAAATATATTCCCGAAGAGCTGTTCGGCGAGGGAATAAAAACCATCGGGGACGTTATTTTGAATTGGAAAAATAGAGACGATGTCGCCACAGTGGACCGCCAGGTTTATAATTTATTGGGTGACCCGGGCCTGGACATGACAAAGGTTTTAACACACACTTCTGTCAAGGCGGACGCCACGTTATCCAACCTAGAATTCAGCAATGAAAATCCGGCCATCGGGGAGATGATCACGCTTAATGTTTCTGCAGATAATCTTGGATCCATCTCGATCACGAATGCCGAAATCTCATTTTATAAAGGAAATCCTGACGACACGCAAACCCCGGGAACTCTGATCGGCTCGCAGCAAAGCATCACCATCGCTCCCGGGAATTCCGTTGCCTTGTCACAATTCTGGACGGTTGACGCGTGGGGAAATTTTTCTATCTACGTTAAAATCACGGCCGCGGAAGAGGAGTTGTTCAAAGAAAACAATAAAATCGATAAAGAAACGAAATATATTACGTGTATGAACGCTTGGCCCCAAAAAACAGACGGCATTATTCTGAGAAAAAATGTGGCCGATGTCCATCCCCACTACCCCGGACATGAAGTGGTTGCCACCTCAACCGATGGCCGTGTTTACGTTTGGCGCGGAGACGGAACCAGCCTTCCCGGATGGGAGGGAGGGAAATGGCTCGATGGAGAACAAAGCAAAATTCCAACCGTCGGCGATATTGATCCCAACTATCCCGGCTTAGAAATCGTGGTTGCGTCGACGGACAGGAGAGTTTATGCTTTTCATGCCGATGGAACGCCACTCATTCCAAATTCAAACGGCATATTCACTATTCTGGAGGTGGATAACCCTATCTACCCGATCGTTGCCGATCTTGACCTAAATTACCCGGGTAAAGAAATCATCATCCCGACATACTTTGATTTCATGTACGCTTTTCATGCCGACGGCACCAGTATGATCCCCGGGACTGAGGGTGTTTTTGCTGCCTTGGGGCAAGGGTTTGAATTCCTTCAAGGACTTATTGTCGCCGATATCGATTTAAACGGCGATCTTGAGGTGGTTGCTGTCACCGAGCACAATATTTATGACACGCAAGGCAAATACTTAAACGATGAGGCTTTGGCTTTCGCTTGGCACCACGATGGTTCAAGAATCACTGGCTGGGAAAATGGGATCCAAGTATCTACGAATGGAACGGGCAACGCCACTCCCATCGCTGCGGATATGGATCTTAATTATCCGGGACTGGAAATCGTTTTTGGGAATACGGACCCTGAGAATATTGTCATTTTGCATAATGATGGATCGCTGATGCCTGGGTGGAATTTGTCCTTCCCTGATTTAACATATGCTCGCCATAATATAGTGGTAGGGGATATCGACCCTACTCACGCCGGTTTGGAACTTGTCGTGGTGCGATGGAGCTATGGAGCCCCGGAGACGATCAAGAAAAAACTTCACGTTTTTCATTCGGACGGGACACCCATGGCCGGATGGGAAAACGGCATCGACCTGCCTCAAGGATTAAATTATTTTTTTAATATTGATGATGCAAATCTCGTGACTTTAGCTGACGTTGACGGGGACAATGAGATGGAGATCGTTGTAGGGGGATTCGATGGATTCATCTGGGCCTACGAAAACGATACGACTCCTGTTGCCGGTTGGGGCGATGACAAACGCGCCGGATATAGGATATTTGACGCACCGTCTTTGGCCGACATTGATGGCAATGGCACGCTGGATTTGATCGTAGGCAGTTTTGACCGTTCGGTTTATGCCTGGGACTTAGGAATTCCTCTTAATCCTCAAAAAATGGATTGGCCTCTCTGGCGTAAAGATCCTGCCAATACGGGCGCATTTTAAAATAGGGACAGATACTATTTTCTCAAAAAAAGCGACAAAAATAGTATCTGTCCCTATTTTTTGTAACCCCAAAATGATAATGTCCTAATTGACCAAAATAAGAATGTCCTAATTGGATGGTATAGTCCGTAACGAGAAGGAGGACGTTATGGACAAGAA
>JAGVNC010000044.1 GCA_020053475.1 Candidatus Omnitrophota bacterium
ACGTGCCTGGCATAATAATTTTAAGCTCTCAGGAAGCTTAAGGAATTAGGACATTTTTATTTTGGTAGAACTAGGACATTTTAATTTTGGCTTGACATCCATCCCAATTTTCCGTGACAAGGCCGCCTCTTAAACCTAAAATACCGTCATCCCATTTTCCCCCTGACTCGATTCTAAAAGAAAAGGGGGATTTTTTATGCAAACCGCAGTTGATAGCAATATCATCGCCCAAAAGATATTCCTCATTCATGGGCAAAAAGTCATGTTAAGTACACACTTAGCCGAGTTTTACGGTGTCCTGCCCAAAGTTTTAATTCAGGCCGTAAAACGCAAAAAGCAAAGGTTCCCGAGTGATTTTATGTTCCAACTGACCAAAGGGGAATTTGCGAACTTGAAGTCACAATTCGTGACTTCAAGTTGGGGTGGTTTACGGCGGGCCAATCCGTATGCCTTTACTGAACAAGGAGTGGCCATGCTCTCCTCGGTATTAAACAGCGAGAGAGCGATCCGTATTAATATTACCATCATGCCTGCCTGCCGGCAGGCAGGCGCGCCTTTGTTAGGTTCAAGGAAGTTTTATCCACCCATAAAGAATTAAGCCGGAAGTTGGAGGCATTGGAACAAAAGGTGGGGCGGCACGATAAAGAAATCTTTACGATCTTAGAAGTCATCCGCCAGCTTATGGAGCCACCCGAGAAGCCCAAAGGCCGCATCGGGTTTCATCCGTGAGGATAAATTCGGTCATAGACTTACGTCGCTGGCGCTTCCGTAAGTCTAGACCTCATTTAATTTTCTTTTGCCAATCCATACGCATTGCGATATATTAGTTCAGATAAAAAATGATAAGGGAAGGGAGTTGATTCTAAAATGGAGGAATTATGAGAGTAATTCAGTTACTTGTTTGTATTTTAATATTATCAAGCTGCGCTACAGCGCCAACATTGGGAGAGAGAACAACATTATTGAAAGTTGGGATGACTAAAAGCGAAGTCATCGAAGCTTTTGGTCCCCCGAAGACGACTTCTGTTAACAACACAGATGAAGGGACTATTGAAAGATGGTCATACTGGACGAAGAAAGTGATTGGATACATGGTGTTTGATGACCCCTCCTTATCGGGATCAGGCAACCGCCTAACGATAACTTTTAAGAATGATGTTGTGCAGGCATGGGGAGACCAGCTGGACTACACTAATATGATGGAACAAAACACGCAGGCTATGAAAGAAATGATGAAAAATATGCCACCGATCCAAGTTGAACAGACGGTATACGAAGGTGATAAATCAGATTCCAAGCCTAAGAAATAAGATTTCACACTAAAATTATATCGGGAGAAATATAAGTCAATAAGTTTGGGGGTATCGACAAAACAACAGAGATCCAGATTTTGTCGACACCATCAACATAGGAGTAAAATGCGTCGGAAAAAAGAACATTTAGTATGCCAACACCTTGAAGGTATTTCGAGGAAGGCTCTAGAGAAATTTCAAGATGTTTTGAAGACGATTCTTAAAGGGAATCGGCACGGGGTGTATGCATTATACCGAAATCATCATTTGTCTTATGTTGGTTTGGCGAAAAATTTGCGTGGTCGATTGACGCACCATTTAAGGGATCGGCATGCGAGAAGCTGGGACCGATTCAGTATTTATTTAACGATTGAGTCGGATCATTTAAGAGAATTGGAAGCCTTGGCCATTCGGATCGCCTCTCCTAAAGAAAATAGGCAAAAGGGGAAATTAAGAAAATCTCAGGATTTGAAACGATTGCTGAAAAGGGTGATTCAGCAGAAACATCGGCAAGAAATGCAAGAGTTAATCGGTGGTAAAAGCAAGGAAGCCATCGAACCAGAGATTTTAAGCGACATTGTAAAGGGGAGAAAGCCAGTACTGGCAGAATACTGCAATAAGGGCCAGAAGATCCGTTGGACCTTTAAAGGGAAGACGCATCATGCTTATGTGAAAAAGAACGGCACAATTCGTTTTCGAAAGAAGGTTTTCACTTCACCCTCTTCGGCCGCACAAGTTGTCACTAAACATGGGATCGATGGATGGTATTGTTGGAAGTACGAACGTGCGCCAGGGGATTGGGTGTTTTTGAACGAGTTGAGGAAATAAAACAAGAGGTCGATTGGGACACGTGCCGCAACCGGGATTAATTAGTGGCGCTCCATCCGCATAAATTTTAATTGCCAAGATGAACGGAATATCCGATAATATGCTATACTTTTAACAGGTAAAATAATGAGCAAAAATCCTTATATTCTCAGATGTTACGCCCGCCCTGAACAGGATCATTTTATCGGTGTCTGCGTTGATTTGGACATCGTGGTCCAGGGGGACTCCCTTCAGGGGATCCAGGACGAAATGACCAAAGCCATTAAGGCCTATTTTTCATCTCTCGATGTAAAGAATTTCAAAGATGTTTTTCCGAGAACAGTCCCATGGCTTGTGATGTTAGATTATTACAAAGTCTGCTTTATTGTCCGCGCCCTGAACTTCAAGCACAGCTTCAAAATATTTTTTGAACAGATCATCCCTAAAGAATTCCTCGTCAGCCCCTGTGTCTAGACTTGTCCTTTCCCAAAAAGATTTTCTAAAAATACTCAAGGAATATGGGTTTTATCTGAAGCGCACGGTTGCGTCCCACCAAACTTGGGAAGGGTTCCATGACGATCGCTATTGGTTAGTTCAAGTAGATACGAATTATGACCCTTATAGCGGCTGGTTGTTAAATTCAATGATAAGACAATCCGGGCTTTCCAAGAAGATTTTCTGGGAATTCCGGAATAAGTGATGAGATAAAAGCATTATGGAAAAGTTTGTTTTAAAATCCCCATTTAAGCCCGTCATCGACCAGCTCGAAGCCGTCGATAAATTGATGAAAGGGATCAAGGCGGGGGATAAGTCTCAGGTCCTCTTGGGTGTCACGGGAAGCGGAAAGACGTTTACGCTCGCCAATGTCATTGCCCAAATCAACCGCCCCACGCTCGTGATCTCACACAATAAAACATTGGCCGCTCAGCTTTACAGCGAATTCAAAGAATTTTTCCCCACTAACGCCGTTGAGTATTTCGTCAGCTATTACGATTATTATCAGCCAGAGGCGTATATCCCGCCGACGGATGTGTATATCGAAAAAGATTCTTCCGTTAACGACCAATTGGACCGCCTGCGGTTGGCGGCGACGACGTCCTTGATGTCCCGCCGGGATGTGATTATCGTGGCAAGCGTGTCGTGTATTTATAACTTAGGGTCGCCGGGCGATTACCGGGAATTTTTATTGTACATGGAAGTGGGCCAGGAGATGGACCGCGACGAAGCCCTTGCCCAACTGATTAACATTCAATACGAACGCAATGACGTTGATTTTTCGCGCGGGAAGATCCGGGTGCGGGGGGATGTCGTGGAAGTTTTTCCGGCGTACCGCCAGGACGCGCTGCGCATTCAATTCTTCGGAGACAAGATTGAAAAAATTTCGCAAATTCATGCCGTCACGGGAGATGTCATTCAGGTGTTAGGCAAAGTGGCGGTCTATCCGGCAAAACATTTCATCACGTCCCAGCCGCGGATTGAAAAAGCCCTAGGCGAGATCGAAGAGGAACTGAAAGGGCGAATCATCGAGCTTAATGCCAAAGGGAAATTGGCCGAGTCTCAACGGCTCAACAGCCGGACACGCTACGACATGGAAATGCTTAAAGAGGTGGGCTATTGCCACGGGATCGAAAATTATTCGCGCGCTTTGTCCGGCTTTTCGCCGGGCAGCCGCCCGTTTTGCCTCCTGGATTATTTCCCCAACGATTTTTTGACGCTCATTGACGAGTCGCACGTGACGGTGTCTCAAGTCCGCGGCATGTACGAAGGCGACCATTCGCGTAAGCAAACGCTTGTGGAATACGGGTTTCGCCTGCCTTCCTGCCTGGATAACCGGCCGCTGAAATTTAACGAGTTTATGGATATTGTGGGCCAACGAATTTATGTTTCCGCCACGCCCGGCCCTTTTGAAACACAGGACAGCCACGGAAAAATGGCGGAACAGATTATCCGCCCGACGGGGATCGTGGATCCGCCCATTGAAGTCCGCCCGACCAAGGGGCAGGTGGAGAACCTTATTGCGGAAATCAAAAAGCGGGCCAAAGCCAATGAGAGGGTGCTGGTGTCCACATTAACCAAGCGCATGTCCGAAGACCTCTCGCAATATTTGGAAGAAGCCGGATTAAAGGTCAAGTACCTTCACTCGGACATTGAAACGATCGACCGCACCCAGATCCTCAAAGACCTGCGCATGAAAAAGTTTGATTGTTTGGTGGGGGTCAACCTATTAAGAGAAGGGTTGGATTTGCCGGAGGTATCGTGTGTGGCGATTTTTGACGCCGACAAACAGGGATTTTTGCGCTCCCAAACATCGCTGATCCAGTTAGGCGGACGGGCCGCCCGTAATATTAATGGTGTCGTCATCATGTACGCTGATTCCGTAAGCCCGGCGATGAAAGCCACCATTCAAGAATGCGATCGCCGCCGTAAAATTCAGATCGCGTTTAATCAAAGACACGGGATTACGCCCCAAACGATCCAAAAAGCCATCCACACCGGGATCGAAGAATGGGCGGAAGAAAAAGCGGAAGCCCTGGTTGCTGATATTGTGGGGCAAAATCAAGAAGAATATGCGTTGGCGAATTACGTATCAGAGCTGGAACGCGAAATGGATCTGGCCGCGCGGAATTTACAATTTGAGCGCGCCGCCATGATCCGTGATAAGATAAAAGAGTTCGAAGGCTTAGGGAAGACGGTTTTCCAAGGGCCGGCTGCTTCTGCTAAGAAAAACAGCGGCAAAGAGAAGCAGAAAAAAACATTAAGGTGAACATGGCGATCATCGCGATTGATATTGGGAACACGAATATTTCTTGTTCGGTTGTGTCTCAGGGGAATGTTTTTTTCGTTAAACACATCGGGACATCTCTTTTTGCCCGTCAAAAAAGAGCGCAGTTAAAATCTTTTTTGAAACGGCACAACCAATATAAAGCAGAACGGGCCCCACGTGTTGTGATTTGCAGTGTCGTCCCTGCCGCTCTTGATGAAGTCAAAAAAATTGTTAAAGAAGTTTTGGGGACTCAACCGCTCGTGATCGGGCGGGATGTGATTGTCCCGGTGAAAAATAATTACAAAAATCCCCGCCAGGTCGGCCAGGATCGGTTGGTCGGGGCGTACGCGGCAAAAAAACTTTACGGCCATCCCTGCATCATTATTGATCTGGGGACGGCCATTACATTTGATGTTGTTTCCGCTAAAGGCGAATATGAGGGAGGGCTCATCGTCCCCGGCATCCAGCTTTCGGTGGAATCGCTTTTTCAAAAGACGGCCATGCTTCCCCGGGTTGATAAAATCCAAATCCCCCAGCAATTAATAGGAAGGGACACGCGTACCAGTATTTTGAGCGGCATTTTTAATGGGTACGGAGCTCTGTGTAATGGCCTGATTGATCAGATTTCTAAAGGAATGAAGGGAAGACCTAATGTTATTATCACAGGCGGACATACAGAATTAATGAGGAAGTTTGTCGCCTCTAAAATATTGAAGGTCGATAAATATCTTGTATTTAAGGGGTTAGAGCTCCTTTCCCGGTATCATCATTCTCGTCGGTAGCAACCTCTTTTTTCGAGTGCTCAATTTTGATCATTTTGAGGGGCCTTAAAAAATTCTTGACAAAAAATTTTTTTATGTTTAAATTAGCACTCTTGAAGGAGCACTGCTAATTTAAAAACAAAACACAAAACCCTAAACTCAAAGCCCTAAATAAACCCAAAATCCAAAACTCAAAAGTAAATTCAGGAATTTATTGTTTTTAGGGTTTAGAGTTTTGAGTTTAGAATTTTCTAAAGGAGGTTCAAGTGAAACTACAACCATTAGGTGACAGGATCGTTGTTCGGCCGCTCGAAGCGGAAGAAAAAACAAAAGGCGGGATCGTCCTTCCTGATACAGCCAAGGAAAAACCGCAAGAAGGAAAAGTCGTGGCTATCGGAAAAGGAAAATTTAATGAAGAAGGAAAATTAACACCCCTTCAGGTCAAAGTCGGCGACCGCATTTTATACGGCAAGTACAGCGGAACGGAAATCACGACGACTGAGGGAGAAGAACTTCTCATCATGCGCGAAGAAGACGTGTTCGCGACCGTAGGTTAATTACATTTAAAAGGAGTTTATGCAATGGCTAAACAATTAATATTTAATGAAGAGGCAAGACGCGCCGTCCTCAGAGGCGTTGAGCAGCTTGCCCGCGCCGTTAAAGTGACGCTGGGGCCGAAAGGACGCAATGTCGTCCTGGATAAGAAATTTGGTTCTCCGACAATCACCAAAGACGGTGTCACGGTAGCTAAAGAAATTGATTTAGAAGACCCATTTGAAAATATGGGCGCCCAAATGGTCAAGGAAGTTGCCGAAAAGACCAGCGACATGGCTGGAGACGGAACCACAACGGCAACCGTGTTGGCCGAGGCGATTTATAAAGAAGGGTTGAAAAATGTGACGGCCGGCGCAAACCCGATGGCCTTAAAGCGCGGGATTGACGCGGCGGTCGCGAAAGTCGTTGAAAAAATCCAGAAACTCTCCAAAAAAGTCGATCTTAAGAACATCAAAGAAGTCGAGCAGGTCGCGACCATCGCCGCGAACAACGATCCCATCATCGGCAAAAAGATCGCCGAGGCTTTTGAAGCGGTTGGGAAAGACGGCGTCATCACGGTCGAAGAATCCAAAACCATCAATACGGAACTGAAAATCGTCGAAGGGATGCAATTCGACCAAGGGTACGTTTCTCCTTATTTCTCCACGGACATGGAGAAGATGGAATGTGTCTTGGAAGAACCATTCATCCTCCTTTATGAAAAGAAGATCGCTTCCATCAAGGACATTTTGCCCTTGTTAGAGAAAGTGGCTAAGTCCGGCAAGCCCCTTCTGATCATCTGTGAAGAAGTGGAAGGCGAAGCATTGGCGACACTCGTTGTCAACAACATGCGTAAGACCCTTTCTTGTGCGGCTGTCAAAGCGCCGGGATATGGGGATCGACGGAAATCCATGTTAGAAGACATCGCTATTTTGACCGGAGGCAAGGCCGTTACGGAAGATTTGGGAATCAAACTGGAAAATGTTGATATCTCTGATTTAGGCCGTGCCAAAAAAGTCAAAATTGACAAAGACAATACCACGATCGTTGAAGGTGCCGGAAAAACCGATGCCATCAAAGGCCGTATTAATCAACTCAAAAAACAAATCGAAATCACCGATTCGTCCTACGATAAAGAAAAGTTGCAAGAACGCTTGGCGAAAATGGCCGGCGGGGTTGCGATCATCAACGTCGGGGCCGCGACGGAAACAGAAATGAAGGAAAAGAAAGCCCGCGTCGAGGATGCCCTCCACGCGACACGTGCGGCTGTGGAAGAAGGAATTGTCCCGGGCGGCGGCGTTGCGCTTTTACGGGCGATTAAAGAAATCGACACATTGAAATTGGAAGGCGATGAATTGACCGGCGCTCAGATTGTGAAACGATCCCTGGAAGCCCCTATCCGTCAATTGGCTCTCAATGCCGGGTTGGAAGGGTCAGTGATTGTTGAAGAATTAAAAAATAAAAACAGCAACACCGGTTATGACATCGACAAGAATATCTACGTCGACATGCTTCAAAGCGGGATCATCGATCCGGCGAAGGTTACACGGACGGCGTTACAAAATGCCGCGTCGATCGCTTCGCTGTTGTTAACCACCGAAGCGTTGATCACCGAAATTCCGGAAAAAGAACATAATCATCCATCGATGCCTCCGGGAGGAGGAATGGGTGGCGGTATGGGAGGCATGTATTAATCTTTAATGCTCCCAGCGACGGATCGTTAAGATCTGTCTTTATATAAATGAACGGGAGTTACCGAAAGGTGACTCCCGTTTTTTTGTGGTTGAGAATATAATGATTTTTTTATTATGACGATTCTGTTTTTTGCTAAGATAGGGTTCATCCTTCAAACAAAGGGAGTCATGTGAAACGCACCGAGGTCATCCAGGTGGTCATTGATACCGTCAGCGCGCAGAGATACTTGGAAATTGGTGTCTTTAAGGGAGAAGTGTTCCTAGAGATCAAAGCTTCGCAAAAGACGGCCGTCGACCCGTCCTTTCGTATTAAACTCAAGCGCAAAATCAAATGGTATTTGAAGAACTGGTCGAATTTCGCTAATCGTTATTGCGAAGTTCCCAGCGACGATTTTTTTGAGAAACATGTCGATCCTTTAGGAAAAAACAAATGGGATGTCTGTTCCGTGGACGGCTTGCATACGTTTGCCCAATCGTTGCGCGATACGGAGAATTGTTTGCAGTATTTAAACAAGGGGGGGGTGATCCTTTTACACGATTGTAACCCTGAGTCAGAGTCCATGGGTTTCCCGGCGGCGTCCATTGTCGAAGCCACTCAATTAAATCTCCCGGGGTGGACGGGGGCGTGGTGCGGGGATGTTTGGAAAACGATTCTGTTGTTAAGGTCGACCCGCAGTCTATTACAATGCAAGATGAGCCTGAACAGAATCAGCTTCAAAAGCATGTTAGGAGATTCTGAGCAAGAGAGTCATACTTGGAGGCATGACTCTA
>JAGVNC010000047.1 GCA_020053475.1 Candidatus Omnitrophota bacterium
AAAAGAACGCATTCGTCGCTGGGCTATCTCAGTCCCTTCGATTACGAAAAACGCTCTTTTCCATCTTTACTAACCGTCCACTGATCTGGGGAAGGTCACTATAATGCTCCTCAAAAAGTTGAAATGAGAGAATTCCTCAATAAAGATCGAGAAAAAATGAAAAATGAAGAAGATCAGAACACTTGATTGGGAAAAATTGAGTGATGACATTAAAACCGACTTTTAGAAAATATACATTTGAAAAGTTAATATTGAATCAAGCCATAAACGCAATTGTTGTCCTTTTACGGCCACATTCTTCAAAATTAAAGATCGGTCGCTTACAATGGCGCCGGATAAATGATAAGACATATAAAGAAATTAAGTGTCAAATAAATTCGAGTCATTCTTTTGAATCGCTTATAACTTCATCAAAATCACCAGAAATTTATTTTAATATCCAAAAACACAGATTAATTGATAATGTTACTATTGGAGGAGATTGGGTAGAGACAAAATCTTACAATTTAAAGACCGAAAAGACCCGTATGGTTTTAGATGAAAAAACTTTAAATAAAATTTTAGGGGCAAAACGTACATGGATTACTAACTTAATAAATCTTACTCATGATGATAAAGGATTGCATTGTGTTATAGGTATAGAAAATAAGGAAGGCATAGGTTATTACTTATGCGAAATCATTTTTAAACCCATAAACGTCAAAAGATTAACATTGCTTAAAAATATTTTTTATTAGAGGTTGGACTACGATGCCCTTGGGCCGATATCATCTCCATAACGAGGTGGGCCACATACCTGAACCCGAATTAATTCAAGACTGACAGCTCGCCGGTGCAACCGGCGGTCACCATCGATTACACCTACGACAAAAACGGCAACCGGGATTTGCTGACGGATAATCTGGGCGACAGTGTGGACTATACGTTTGACAATCTTAATCGGATTGACACAATCGTGAAATCCGGCCTGACGTTTGACTTTGATTACGATGCCCTCAGTCGGCGGAAGAAGGCGACATTGCCTAACGGAACAATCACTGATTACGCCTATGATGTCGCCTCACAGCTGACATCGCTGACGCATTCCCTGTCCGCTATTCCTTTCACACAATTCGACTATACGCAGTACGACGGGGTAGGGAACAAGGAAGTGGTCAGTGTTCAGAGAACAGGGGTCAGTGTGCAGTCCCGCTCAATTATGTTTATGATGATTTGTATCGGTTGGATACGGCAACAAAGGTTGTGTCGACTGGAATCAACGAAGATTACGGCTACGACCCTGTCGGTAACCGGCTGACCAAGGCGGGGCAAATCGCCCCCTCAGTGTTTGATGCGGCGAACCGGCTCCTTCAAGATGCCGAATACACCTACGCTTATGACGATAACGGGAATTTGACCAGCAAGACACATGCCACAACGTCACAAGTCACAAGTTACAGCTATGATGCCGAGAATCAATTGATCAGTGTCCAGTCGCCAGTCGCCAGTGCCCAGTACAAGTATGACGGGCTGGGCCGACGGATTGAGAAAGCTATTAACTCTTCACCATTCACTAGATACATTTATGACAATGAAGACATCTTACTTGAGTTTGACGCACCGCCCGCCGGTTCGACTACGCTCACCGCAAGGTACACCCACGGCGTCGGCATCGATGAGCCGCTGATGATGGAGAGGGATCTGAATGCCAATGCGACCTTCGAGCCTACGGAACGATTCTTCTACCACTCCGACGGGCTTGGTTCAATCACGGATCTAACCAATAACACTGGTGCGATCGCTCAGAGTTATCTCTACGATTCTTTCGGGCAGATCATTACGGTGACAAGCGGTCTTGAAAATCCGTACACTTATACGGGAAGGGAATTGGATAATGAGAGCGGGTTGTATTTTTATAGAGCACGCTATTACGATCCGACAGTGGGAAGGTTCTTGCAGGAAGATCCGATTAAAGGATTCTTATTTTTACCAAAATCGCAAAATAATTATGCCTACACGCTCAATAATCCAATTAATTTTATTGATCCATTAGGAGAATCGGCAATAGATTGTATTGCTTTAGTTATAACTATTTATAGCGCTTATCAACTTTATAAGGCAGTTGATCCCAGTAAACGAGGTCCTGAAATTCAACAATGTCTTGAAAAAGGTAGCTGCGAGGATATCCTTAATGGGCCTAAAGAATTATTATGCACACAAATGGGAGAAGCATGTAAATTTCTTAATTTGGAGAACGAAAGCAAAAAAGAGGGGAGTGAAGATGAATAAAATCAGTATTAGCGTGTTGAATGTAATATTGCTTCTCTTGCATTTATTTTTAATTATCTCCATTTTTCTCTCTAAATTTGCAGAAACAAAGAATCTTGGTCTTGGGATAATTATATTTATTTTTATTGTTATAAACTTTCTAGTCTGTTTCTTTAAAAATTATAGTCGAATCTTATTGTTAACTTTTGATACGGTTGTTCTTTTATTACATTTCATCTTGTTAATAAAGATATTCCCCAGTATTAAACTGGAAATATTTCAATATTCAGACAGAGTTTTCGTTTTATTTATTTTCGTTATTTATCCTATTCTAATTTCGTTATTATCAATATTCTTTTACACTCGACCCAATGTTGTAAAATATTTTAAGTGATGCGGACCGAAGCATCCATCGTCGCCACTACCAGCTTGACCTATGAACTGATATTCAATCAGGTCCGAGGATTAATAAGTGAATAAAATTTTAGATTTTTTAATTAAATTAAGGGATTTCATTTTAGATGAAAAAACATCAAGAGTTTTTAATTTTTTAAAGAAGAAGCTTTCTAAGGCGACTGAAGTCAGAACGGATAGGTTTTGGCTAAATAGCAAGCCATGTTTAACGATTATGCATAGACTGCATACTTTTTCTGGATGGCTTTTTTTAATTTATGCCGCATCCTTGATGATCATGTGTGGCTTCTGCGCAGACAACTTTAACATCCGTCAAACAGTATTTATGATGGTTGTTGCAGTATATGTTGTCATGTTAGGGCAATATTCAAGGGCTGAAGGTCTGCGAACACAGATTAGGTTACGTAAGGGAACGAAGGTTGTGTCAACTGAAATCCAATGATTCAGTGTAATCATGGAAAATGTTTATCGGTACGATGATATAATGAAAAAAAGTAATTTTCTGATGAGGGAATTAGAATCAATCCAAACAAAGAATTATTCTGAGTTTGTCATTTCTGGATCTAAGAAGGTCATCTGAAATCAAAAAAGTTTCTAATTGAATAAAAAGATGAAAGAAGTCATTGTAGCCACAATTATAGTTATTTTAATTTATTGGTTTCTTCAAATTCTATTTGATAAGAAGACCGGGAAAACATGGGCTGATGTTTTTTCAAATTTTATTGACTGGTTTATCTAAAATCCTATGGGAGGCTTGATGAAAATACACGGCATCTATTTTTTAACAGCGTTCTTACTGTTTAGCCATGGCGCGATGGCGCAAGAGAACACTACGAGTAAAATCGAACAGCTCATCGAATTTTTTGAGCAATGGAATTATGTCGACCAGGATAAAATCGGTGAGTTCTATAACAGTATTGATCAGCTGGCTCAGGAAGACCCGGTGAAAGCCATCGAATATGTACGTAAACGGGTCGATAATGTGCGCGATTCTCAAGAAAAAATGATCCTTGAATCTCAATTACTGCAAGAGCTCTTAAAACAGGACCCAGAAAATGAGTTTGTTCTCTATGAGTACGGATATTTGCTGAGCCTAAGTGGATACAGAAGCGAGGCAATTACGATTTTTCAGAAAATCCTCAAAATCAATCCCGCCCCTGAGTACATGCACTATATTCATTTTTCATTAGGGGCCGCGTATGCCGCGCTGGATCAGCCGTTTGAGGCCATCGCCCATTTGCGTGAAGTAATTCCGTATGTAGACCGGGTGAATAAAGACACAGCTGTGGGAACACACATTTTATTGGGAAACAGTTATGATGAAATCAACGAGCGCGAGAAAATGTATGAACATTATAAGGCCGCGCTTCAATTGGATCCGGCTTACGCTCCCGCGTATATTAATTTAGCCAGTGCGTTGAACTTTGATAAAAAATATGAAGAAGCGTTGCCGCGCGCGTTAAAGGGAGCAGAGTTGGCAAAGAGTTCATTTGCTTATAAAATTTTAGGAAATACGTACAAGGGGTTGGGCAAGGTGGATGAGTCTCTAGAACAATATCAGAAAGCCGTTAAGCTTAATCCCAAAGATAAAGTAGCTTTTCTGGAGCTGGGCAATACCCACGTGCAGTTAGGCCATTATGACACTGCTAAACAAGCATACGCGGAGGCTCTGGCTTTGGATCCCAATTATATGCCGGCACTATTCGGGATGGGTTGGGTTTCCAATAAATTGAGCAATTATGATGAGGCCGTTGATTACATCCAAAAAGGGTTGCGCTTTGATCCCAATGATGGGTTTGGGTTAAAGGAGCTGGCTTACGCATTTTATGGGAAGGAGGGGAGCCTTGGCCTTGATGAATTTGAGAAAGTTTATCTTGAAGCGGCCAACCTAGACCAAAAAGCTTATCAACTTCTCGTAGAGGGAAAATTAAAAGACGCCATTGTCATTCTTGAGCAAGCGATTCAATTGATGCCGTATCAACCGCTTGTGCTGATGCGTATGGCCTATGCCCATTATCATTTAAATGATTATCCGGCTGCAGAGCCTTATTTACGCAAAGCCCTTTTGATGAATCCTTATAACGCGGAATTGGCCAAGAATCTAGCCTGTACGCTTAACCGGATGGGGCGGTTGGAGGAAGCTTATGAGATCGTTAGAGCGATTTCCTTAAAAGTCCCTGAAAGCGATGCCTTCAAAAAACTCCTTAAAGACATTCAAGAACGGAATGCTAAAAACTTGGTTTTTGAATAACAATATGACCCGGAACAAAAGACTATTCTTTCTATATTTGTTTTTCTTGTTTTTTTTGTTTTTCCTCACCGGTGAATTTTTATTGTCGCGAAATAAAAATGCCCTGATGACGGTTCCCGCTGTTCTGTCTTCAGCGTCTTTTCAATATGAAGCCGCCGTTTTCTCCCGGCAGGTGTTCCCTTTAAAAGAACAACGTTTGGTGAACTTTAATTGGAAAGATGCCTGGGGCTTCCCGGAAACATACATCAATGAA
Source organism: Candidatus Omnitrophota bacterium (assembly GCA_020053475.1). Lineage (GTDB taxonomy): Bacteria > Omnitrophota > Gorgyraeia > Zapsychrales > Zapsychraceae > JAGVNC01. The sequence continues at coordinate 5,166 of JAGVNC010000047.1, forward strand.
AAAGGTTACCGGGGGAAAGATTTCATTGTCCCCAAGCCTCAGGGGGTAGTCCGTATTATGTTTTATGGGGGATCGGCTGTGTTCGATTTGGCCATGCCGGAGGGCAAGGATTGGCCGCATCGGGTGGAGGATTTATTAAAAGCCAAGGGCATCAAAAATGTTGAGGTGATCAATGCCGGCATCCCTGGGTTGGCTTCTTATGATTCGTTAGGCCGTTTTTTTGCCGAAGGCCACAATTTTGAGCCGGATTACGTCGTCCTTAATAATGCGTGGAACGACTTAAAAAGATTTGCTTCGGATGAACCCCTGCTTCGTGACGCTAAGCCTTTTCAAGAGAAATCTAATCCGTTTTTGCAATATCAAAACGGCATTGACCGTTTCTTTGGAACAAGATTTCTGATCTATAATTTTTTCCGTTATAAGTTCCTTAAAGTCAAATATAAACATGGGCCTGAAGGGGCCGTTCCCGTAAAACAAACCACGTCACAGATTAATCCGCAAGCCTTGAATCAATATCAATTAAACCTGGAGCTCTTTATTGATTGCGCCCGCAACGTCGGCGCGGTCCCCCTATTGATGAAACAACCCCGCCTCATCAGCGCCGATAATGAACTTTCTGAAAGCCATCGCTTAAGGCACGCCCACAAATGGTTCCCTCATGGTTTTATTGTCAAATCGTTTGTCGAAACCGACCGCATAATAGCAGAAACTGCTAAAAAGAAAGGGGTCAAGGTGATCGAGGCGGATTCTTTTCTTAACGAAAACGTTGCCGGCCGGTACCTTTTTATTGATCATGTTCATTTAACCGATGCCGGGTCCCAAATGCTTGCCGAAAAGGTCGCTGATGAAATGTTCTTGATCATCAATAAAGAAGAATGAAAATTCCAACTCATCTGTGCTTATGATATACTAAAATATTATTTCCCAGAATCGATACGACATGAAAACTTCAACGAAAATAAAATCAACGCCTTCACACGCCATTCTTCTCATTTCTTGCCCTGACCAAAAAGGGATCACGGCCAGTGTGACAAATTTTGTTTTTGAAAACAATGGGAACATCGTCCACGCCGACCAACATATTGATGAGCAAAGCAATACGTTTTTCATGCGGATCGAGTGGTCTTTAAAAGGATTTAAGCTGGAACAACAAGCGATTGGCAAACATTTCGAACAAATTGCCTCACGCTTTAAGATGAAATGGCAATTGTCGTTTTCTCAAGACTCTTGCCGAATGGCGGTTTTTGTTTCGAAGCGGCTGCATTGTTTGTATGACTTATTAATCCGCCATCGCTCCGGGCAATTTGCCTGCGACATTCCTCTGATCATCAGCAATCATCCGGATGGCCAGGCTGTCGCCAAAGAATTTGGGATTGAGTACGCGCTGTTTCCCATCACTCCGCAAAATAAGCGCCGACAAGAAGTGAAACAGATCGAGTTATTGCAAAAAAAGAGAATCGGTTTGATTGTGTTGGCCCGCTACCATCAAATTCTCTCCGCGCCTTTTATAAAGGCTTTCTCTACTAATCAGATAATCAATATTCATCATTCTTTTTTGCCCGCCTTTGTCGGAGCTAACCCGTATCTCCAAGCTTACCAAAAAGGCGTTAAAATTATCGGCGCCACCAGCCATTACGTGACGGAAGAATTGGATCAAGGTCCGATCATCGAGCAAGATACGGTCCGGATCAGCCATCGCGATTCTTTGTCGGATCTTATCCGCAAAGGCGAGGACTTGGAAAAAATCGTTTTGAGCCGTGCCGTCCGTTGGCATCTTCAGAAAAAAATCCTTTGCTACGCGAATAAAACCGTTGTTTTTGATTAGTCTGCAACGAATTTATCATGGTCATCTCATCTAGCCGCAAAATCTATTGGAATGGATGAAGCGGCACAAAAATGCTTTCGACAAGATTATTTTTGTTTGTTTTTCTCAGAAAGATTTTGATCTCTATCAAAATATGCTAAAATGACAAAAGTTCGTAGTTCGTAGTTCCATAGTTCGGAGACAAGCTGGATTTTGCTACGAACCACGAACCGTGAACTGTGAACTAAAAGGTGAGTCGCATGCGTAACGATAATCAAGAATTAATGTCCATTGACTTAAGGAATATTCTAATCCAGGCCTTTTCTCTTTACAAGAAAGGCCCGTCTGTCTTTATTGCTGCTGGGTTAATTTATGGGTTTGCGAATGTGAGCGACGCCTTAATTTACAAGTTCTTTCATCTAAGTTCGATGGGCGTTTTTTTATGCGTCAGTTTCTTAATCACTTCTTGGGCCTCCATGATTATTTTTTATGCATCGGCACAGATCATCCAAGGCAGGGATGTTGATTTAATCAGTGCCTTTCGTTATGTGAAAGGCAAATACATCAAGTTTATTTATGTTTCCTTCTTGTTGTTTGGGATCGTCATGCTAGGTTCTTTATTCTTTATCATCCCGGGGCTTTATTTCATGACGATTTTTCTTCTGGTTGACCTTTTGGTGGTCCTCGAAGATCATCCATTGGAGAATTTCTTTCGCCGCAGTGCTTATTTAATTAAAGGCTATTTTGGGACGGCTTTTTTATGTTTTGCATTGATGACGTTTTTATTGGTTTTTCCAGCTTTTGTTCTTCAACTGTTCAAGGGTGAGGACCCTGTCGCATTACGCACAATCGCTTTAATGATCGGTGTTTTTATTTTTCCTTACTATAATATCGTCCAAGTCGCTTTCTATTATCGTCTTAAAGAAATCAAACAAGATGAAGAACTATCGGAAGACAGAGTCGATTTTATCAGCTCTTCAATGTAGGGAGGGATCGTCATGGGAAAGAAATATTTTATCGTCATTCTATTCACTTTGGTTGTTTTTTCTTCATTATGTCCGGGAAGTTGGGGGCAAGAAAGAAATTCTGTGCAGCCGCCTCCGAGTGTCCGAGCGATTGAAGCCGGAGTTCAGGGAGCTTCCAACCAGCCAGAGAAGGTTTTCAGGATCGAACAACGGACGGATCAACATCCTAGAACAATGATGCAATCCATCAGAGAGTCCGTTGCCAATGTTCAGCAGAAGTTTAACGAAAGCGCTCAACGAATGCGTGCGCAAAGAAATCAGAGGCAACGATCTCAATCGAATATTCCTCATCGACAGGATAGGATAAAGGCAGAGGATCGTTCGAAGACCATGGGCCAGCGTTGGCAGGAAAGCTTGTCAAATTTTCAACAAAAACAGCGTGAAAACAGGCAAAAGATCCGCGATCAACGGGATCAAATGAATCGTGTCCAAGATAACGCCAAACGCCAGCAAGATGATTTGCGTTCCGCCCAGCAGAGGCAACAAATGCTGCTCGATCAACAGCGGCAAATGCAAAAAGACCAAATCCGTAACCTCAAAGATCGTTACCATTGATGAGCGAAGAATTCCTGACAATTTCCGAACTAAATCATTACATCAAAGATGTGATTAGCGCGGGATTTCCCCGTTCTTTATGGATTTGTGGGGAAATTCAAGGCTACGACATTAAAAAAGAGAAAGAGAATATCTTTTTCGAACTGGTTGAGAACGGCGATAAGTCCGAAATCTTGGCCAAAATCCGTATTGTCATTTTCGCTCCCGCCAAACGCAACATTCAACGGATCCTTGAAGAAGCCAACAATGCCTTTGTGTTGAAAGATGACATTGAAGTAAAATTTCTATGCAAAGTTTGTTTTTATAAACCGTATGGCGTTGTTCAATTAGAAGCGGAAAGTATTGACCCTAGTTATACGCTGGGGAAGTTGGCGCAGGAAAAACAAAAGTTGATCGCCCAATTGAAGCAGAAAGGGACATTTGATAAAAATAAAACTCTCAATCTGCCGCTGATCCCTTTACATATCGGGCTCATCACATCTTATAACTCCGCCGCGTATAACGATTTTTGTTCGGAGTTGGCCAAAAGTTGTTTTGGATTCAACGTGTTTGTGCGAAACACGATCATGCAAGGCAAAAGGACGGAAAAAGATGTCTGCCGGGCGATCGATGAATTGGAAAAGATAAAAGACTTGGACGCCATTGTGATTACACGCGGAGGAGGGTCACTTGCGGACTTGGCGGATTTTGACAGTGCTGCGATCGCGGAGCGCATCGCCGTTTGCCGGTTGCCTGTCTTAAGCGGGATCGGCCACGAAATCAATATTTCCATTACGGACATGGCCGCGCATACGCATGCCAAAACCCCGACGGCCATCGCGCAATTTTTAGTTGCGAGGGTGAATCAATTCCGCGAAACGTTAAGTGAGAAAACGCGATTGCTGATCGATTGCGTCAGGGAAAAGATGAACGCGGATAAACAGATGTTAAAAGATGCGGCGATGGGTTTGCAGCGATCCGTTCATCATTTTCTGCGTCATCATCGGGAAGTATTGGTGCGTTTTGCTGAGGCAGCCAAGATGTTCCCCTTCAAGGCCATTAATGACCAGAAGAAAATATTGCAGACGGATCGCGTCAATATCGTCAAAGTGTTCAAAAATCGCCTTCAGCAGGAACAATTAAAGATGAAAAATTATCAACAGATGGTCGGCATGTTGCATCCGCGCCAAACGTTAAAACGAGGGTTTAGTATCACGCGGGATGGGAAAGGAAAGGCCCTCAAGCATGTTAAGGATGTTTCTGCCGATGAGGCATTGGTGACGGAAATTTTTGATGGGACAATCCACAGTCGCGTTACGGATAATAAGAAAGGGGTTTAAGGATGGAAACGAAATATGGCAAAGCCATTAAACGATTAGAAGAAATCATTACGCGCATTGAAAACGAGGAGATCGATATCGATGAGTTGTCGGAAAGCGTCAAGGAAGCGATTTCGCTCATTCAAGTGTGCAAAGGGAAAATCGAAAAAGCCGAGCTAGAAGTTAAAAAAGTGGTCGATGGCCTCGAATCGCCCCTCGCGGAAGAAGGATAATTCGTGATTCGTTATGATCCTTTTCAGCTTGAGGCCATGAAATACATTTCTCAGGGACTTTCTGTCATCGTTTCGGCCCCGACGGGTGCCGGCAAAACAGTCATTGCCGAGCATGTCATCAACGATTGCCTTCAAAAAGGCCAACGCGTGATTTATACGGCCCCCATCAAGGCCCTCTCCAACCAAAAATACCGCGATTTTCAGCTGACCGCCCGGGACAGGATCGGGATTCTGACGGGAGATGTGACGTTAAATCCCGATGCTCCGTTATTGATCATGACAACGGAAATCTTCCGTAACAAGATTTTGGAAGAACGCAGCTCTCTTGACGAATACCGCTGGATTATTTTTGATGAAATTCATTATATCGATGATTATGAGCGGGGAAGCGTGTGGGAGGAATCCCTGATCTTTTTGCCGAATCACATGAATTTTTTAGGCCTTTCGGCGACAATCCCCAATGTCAACGAATTCGCGCGGTGGATTGAGACCATTCATAAAAAACCTGTCCAGGTCGTGATTGAGGAGAAGCGTCCCGTCCCGTTGCATTTCTATTATCAATCCCAGGGAAAGATTTACGATGATTATCGTGAAGTTGCTAAACGAGGATTTTCGACCCTCGAAGGATACGGAGGCGGAAAGGGCCGGCTATCGCGATCCTTGAAGCTTTCGCCCAATCAAGCGCCGGCATTGATTAAATATTTGGCGGACAAGGACATGCTCCCGTGTATTTATTTTGTTTTCAGCCGCCGACGAACGGAATATTTAGCCGATGAATTGGAATCGTACGATTTTTTAAATCCTGAGGAGAAAGAAAGAATTCGCGCGCTCTATGATGATTTGTGCCGGCGCTTTGATCTGACAGGCGACCCACGGACAGAGCGGCTTAAATTTCTGGTGGAACGCGGGATTGCGTATCATCATGCCGGAATGTTACCGACATTAAAAGAAGTCATTGAGAGATTGTTTACCAGCCGATTGTTGAAAGTCATTTTTACAACCGAAACGTTCGCATTAGGCATCAACATGCCGGCACGAAGTGTCATCTTCGATGAACTGCGGAAATTTTATGGCTGGGGGTTTGCCACGTTACGCACCCGCGATTTTTATCAAATGGCCGGCCGCGCCGGACGACGGGCGATCGACACAGAAGGGTTTGTTTTTTGCCGCATCAATCCGCATGATATTTCGCCCCAAGAATTGCATCGAGTCATCTTTAGCTCCCCCGAAGAGGTCAAATCCCAGTTAAACACATCGTACGCGACCCTGTTGAATCTTTATCAGCACTATGGAGAGAATTTATACGATGTTTATCCGCAGTCATTTCATTATTTTCAGGTCAAGGCGCCTTTGCGTAAAGAGGCCGTGGAATACTTGAGGGCCAAAGTGAATATTTTAAAAGAATTGGGCCACATTCGAAAGAATAAGGTCACCGAAAAAGGCCAATTCGCCAGCAAGGTCTATGGCTATGAACTGATCCTGGCTGAAATTTACGATGAAGGGATCATGGAAGGAATGTCGGAAACCGAATTAGGGGTGCTGGCCCTCGCGGCTGTCTACGAGGCGCGCAAGGGAACGGCGAAGCCCCGGTTAAGTCAGAAGGCTGACCGGCTGGAACATGTTACCAAGCGTATTTTACGCCATGTCCATCGGTTGGAGAAAACGGTGGGGTTATCGCAATTCCAAAAACGGTTTCATTTCCATTTAAGCCCCGCCCTGGAAGCTTGGCTGCGGGGAGAAGAATTCGGCGATATCCTCAAATATACCGACGCGGATGAAGGGGAGGTGGTGCGTTATTTTAGGATGGCTTTGCAGATCCTTCGGGAGATCCAAGAGGCCCCTGTTTCGGACAAATTGAAAAATCGGATTCATCAACTTTTAAGCCGGCTTAATCGGGACGTCATTGATTCCGAAAAACAACTGCGGATTGAATGAAAATATTTTTTGACTCGTTTTGAGTTTTAGTAGACAATAAGAGCAATAATTTTGCGTCCATAGCTCAATGGATAGAGCATTTGGCTTCGGACCAAAGGGTTGGGGGTTCGACTCCCTCTGGGCGCGTGAAATTTTGCAAAGCAAAATTTCACGCAGAGCCCCGCCAGGGCGGGGCGGTCAATTTTCAATTCTCGATTTTCAAGTTTATGGTGTGACAAAATATGTTAATCATCATCCGTACTAAAATTGACCCAGAATCGCGCCAAAAGGCCGCCGAGGATTTAAAAGGTTACATCAAGGTCGTTGTGGATATTCGCCGGAAGATTTTATCTGCCGGGGGAGAGAAGCATGTTGATGGAGAACAGATGCTTTTAAAGGATGGAAGCCACCAGGAAGACCTTTGGGGGGCTGGTTTAGATTTAGAAACGAATCAAATGGACTTTGATTCCATGATTAATTTAAGGCCGGCGCAAAATGCAAGCAGGGAAATCCTTGACCAAAGAATTCGTGAAGTCGTTGAGGCAATCACACGGTCTTTATTGGAGGAATAAAAATGGGAGCTAAAGAATTAACCTTAAATATTGCTGTCAATTTAGGCCGTTTGTGCCGCTGGGCCATGGAAGGCCGTAGGTCAAGAGTGGATCAGTTTTTAGCTGAGACCGCACAATATTTAGAGGCCTTAGAAGCCGCCCCAAAATCATCCCGATTTCTCCCTACTTATGAGTGGTTTAAAAAAGATTTTGAAGTTTTACGCCATAATATCCAGATGGACGCTAATTGGGCCGAGTCCATGTTGACCTGGGCGAATATTTTAAGCCACAGGGCTTCCTTGGCTTGAATTTTATCTTAAAAGTCATTCAGGAAGGGCTTTCCGCCCATAGCTCAATGGATAGAGCCTTTGGCTTCGGACCAAAGGGTTGGGGGTTCGACTCCCTCTGGGCGCGCTTAGCTTGACGTTGAGCCAAACACCCACACGGGTGGTTGGCTGAGCGTTATTAACCCCGAAGGGCAGAATACCACGGGTTTACCCGTGGATGAATGGCTTTTCGCCCAAAGGGCGTCGAGCGAAGCTCGTAGAGTGGAAACAGGTGCCACGGGTTTCACCCGTGGGGTTTCCACTTTAACCCAACCCGCAAACTTATATAGCGCCTTAACAAAAATGGGTCGAAGCAATCTTACGAACGGAGTAAACGCCTAAGGAAATTAAATGGATAAAAGAAAATTAATAGTTGCTTGAGCACGGAGGTGAAAAATGGCAAGTCCAAGAGAGTTAGAAAGAATACATAATCGCTGGCAATCTGTTGACCGTATGGTTTATGTAATTGCGTGTATAGTAAGCCTGGGGCTTGTATATTTAATAAGAGTGATTCTTACACAGGCTGTTGCAGATGGAATAGCAATGGATAAAAGATGGCAAGAGATAATGAAATCCTAAGCTTCATCTGGGCGAATGAATGACCCCGAAGCAAGCCCCGAGGAATCTTTTTGATTAAACACTGAAGAGAAAATGAAAGATCAAATTTCATACAAAAGATACGTGGCTTATTTCGATATGCTGGGCATGAAAACCGCTGTATGTAGAGATGTGTTTAAGGCTTGGGAAGCGCTATGTTCAATAGAAAACGCAAGGGAACAAATTTATGGATATAGCTTTCACTTAATAGATATTAATAAAATGGTAGTTCTTTAAGATCGCTTAAAATATTTTATTTTTTTAGATACTATTATTGCCTTGCCTTTAGGACCTTACGATTGTTGATGATCGAACGTTAAAACACTAAGGGAATATTATGTTAGAAATATGTGAAAAAAAATGGATAGATATTTTTTCTGTTCTTCTAACGCCTACGAGTACTATCGCTTTTTTTGGAACTCTAATTGCTTATTTGCAATGGCAAATTAACCAGAAAAGACTAAAAAATGAACTTTTTAACCGTCGTATTGAATTGTTTGATAGAATTTCACATTACATAGCAGATATACTGTGTCACGGCAATGTAGGGCAAGGCGAAGAAGCGAAATTTCTAAGAAATACACGAAATGCGTTTTTTATTTTTGATAAGGATATTGAAGAATATGTTGACAAGATTTACAGTAAATCTATAAAGTTACAAGCTTTTGGTAATCTTCAAAATTCGTTGGTCGGAGATGAGCTTATAAATAATCTTGATAACCAAAGGAGAATTAAGGATTGGTTTAAGGAAGAGTTAAACGGGATAAGACTTAAGTTTCAAAAATATTTAAGTTTGTAACTCCATCAATTTACTTCGCTTGACTGGTGCCCTTTAGGTTTCAAGGGCGTATTAAACGATCGCCTCAAAGATATGAAAATTTGTCGTTTACGAAACTTATAAAGTTTCACAAGTAGTTTAACCGTTTCTACTTGGCGTTTTAGTCTAGCGTCAAGGAGCGCACGCTCTACTTTAAATACCTCCACGATTATCCCCAAAATGACTTTTTAGAAATAACGATATGAAAGAATCTGAAACAATCGAATTTAAAAAATCTACCGCTGAGCTTAAAGGAGCGGTCATTTCTATTGTGGCAATGCTCAATAAGCATGGCCGGGGAGAGGTGTATTTTGGGCTCGCGGACGATGGCAGGGCATTGGGTCAGGCCATTGGGCGGATGACACTCAAGGATGTGACTCAAGCTGTGGTGGATAATACCGAACCCAAGGTTTATCCAAAAGTGGAGACGCGGCAGATTGAAGGAAAAGATTGCATTGTTGTGGAGGCCCATGGGATCAACAGCCCGTATTTCGCTTATGGACGGGCGTATATCCGCGTTGGCGAGTCGGACAAGCAGCTCAGTGTTCAGGAAATCGAAAACCAAATTGTCCGGAAAAAGAGGTTACTCTGGGAGCGCGAGATTTCGGAGAAAAAATTGAAGGACGTTAACACGGCGGCGGTTAAAGAGTATATGCGCAAAGCCAATGCCGCTAAACGCATTAATTTTAAATATACTAATGTTAAGCAAACCTTGAAGAAATTAAGTCTGTTGCATGGTGAGAAGTTAACTAAGGCGGCGGAAGTTTTGTTTTGCGATGATCATCCTATGGAAATTCAGGCCGCGGTTTTTGCCGGCACGGATAAAATTACGTTTCTTGATATCAGGAAATTTAAAGGAAATATTTTTAGCTTGCGGGAGCAGGCCGAGGCGTATATTAAAGAGCATATCAAATGGCGTGCAGATATGAGTGAGAGCCGCCGTCGTGAAATCCCGGAGATCCCGGTAAGAGCATTTTCCGAAGCCATCGGGAATTCGTTATGTCACAGAGATTATTCCGATCCGAAAGGCAATGAGGTCGCTGTCTTTAAGGATCGGGTGGATATTTATAACCCCGGCACATTTCCTGAGGAATTGGATCCTCAAGATTTTGTTAAAGGGGACGGCTATTCTATCTTGCGTAATCCTCTGATCTCAGAGACAATGTATATGTCCGAAGATATTGAGAAATGGGCGAGTGGCCTTAAAAGAATTTATGACGAGTGTGAGGCAAATCATATTAAGGTTGAGTTTAAGCGTGTGAAAACCGGGTTTGTGGTTTCTTTCCATCGACCGAAATGGGAAGAGAGTGAGGGAGTAAATGAGGGAGTAAATGAGGGAGTAAATTCATTAATTGAATTTATCCGATCAAGTCCGGGTCAACGGGTGCCCCATTTTGAGAAAGCATTAAAGATTCCAAAAAAGACGCTAGAACGTTGGATTAACAAACTTAAGAAGGAAGATAAAATCGAGTTTAAAGGGAGTCCTAAAAGTGGGGGATATTGGCTCAAGAAACTTGGGGAGATTTAATCCGAATTAGACAATATTTTTTTATTTTCGTTCTTCTTTTGTGATAAAATCGAGCTTTATGATTTCCAGTAGTTTTTCCCTTACAGAATAAAAATGCGTGTCAAAATTGTATGCTGACCCAAGAATCGTTAAAACGAACTCCACTTTATGACGAACACGTCGCGTTGAAAGCGAGCATGGTGCCTTTCGGTGGATGGCAAATGCCCGTCCAATATGAAGGCATTCTCGCCGAATACACCCAAACCCGCCAAGCGGCCACTCTTTTCGACACATCTCACATGGGCGAATTCTTAATCGAAGGCGATTGCGAGAAAACGGGATTTGAACATATCGTCACGATGCGTTTGAACGACATGCCGCTTAAGACCAGCCGCTACGGGATGCTTCTGAATGAACAAGGAGGGGTCATCGATGATTTGATCGTCTTTCGCATCGCCCGTGACCAATGGTTTTGTGTGGTCAACGGGGGCACGATCGACAAAGACGCCCGCCATATTAAAGAGAAGTTACGGCCTTCGGCCAAATTTTCCAATATTTCCATGGATTTGGGAAAACTCGATCTGCAGGGGCCTCTGTCGCGCGACATTCTTAAACAATATATCCCAACCATTGAAAAATTAAATTATTTTGCATTTGATTATTTTGATTTGTTGGGAGAAAATGTCTTGGTTAGCCGGACAGGATATACGGGGGAATTGGGATATGAAATCTTCTTCCCTTGGGATAAAATTGTTGATTGTTGGCGCACGCTGTTAACTCACAAAGAAGTCAAACCCGCCGGATTAGGGGCCCGGGATGTATTGCGCTTGGAAATGGGCTACAGCCTTTATGGCCACGAATTAAGTGACACCATTACACCCTTGGAAGCCGGGTTAAGCCGCTTCGTGGATTTTGAAAAAGACTTCATTGGCAAGCCAGCTCTTTTAACGCAAAAAGAACAAGGAATTCCTCGACGACTGATTGGGTTTACGAGTACGTCACGAAAATCGCCGCGTGCGGATAATCCGTTGTGGTCGGCCGACAAAAAAATGATCGGGACAGTGACGAGCGGGTCATTTTCGCCGGCGGTCGGCACCGGTATCGGATTAGGGTTGATTGCGAGCGCAGCGAGCGAAGCAAACTTTGCCAAAGGCGCAAAAATATTTTTCGGTGAAGAAAATAATTTTAACGAAGCCGTGATTTCAGAAAGGATTTTTTATAAAAAAGGTTCATTAAAACATTAAAATATTTTAACAATAGACATTCAGGAAAACATCGGAGGAGATGGTCATGGAAGCCGAAAACCATTTATTGTACACGAAGGAACACGAATGGGTGAACATTGAGGACAAAACAGCGACGATCGGCATTACGGAATATGCCCAGGAAGCCTTGGGAGATATCACGTATGTTGAATTGCCCAGCGAAGGAGAGGACGTCGAACAGTTTGAAGAATTTGCCTCCGTTGAGTCCGTTAAAGCGGCCAGCGATATCTTTTCTCCTTTGTCCGGTAAAATTATCGCTGTGAACAAGGATTTGGAAGCAGACCCCGGGCTCATTAACCGTTCTTGCTTTGACAAAGGATGGATGATCAAGATTGAAATTTCTGACATGGACGAAGCTAATAATCTGATGACAGCGGCGGAATACACGAAATTTCTGGAAAGCGTGGGTTAATCATCGTTACCCTCGATAATTTATCCCCAACCATTCAACCACCATATTTTGGAAATTATTTAAAATCGTGACGACACCCTATATTGCCAATACCCCCCAAGAAGTCAAGGACATGCTAAATGTCATCGGCGCCAAGTCGATTGATGATCTATTTGTCGATATCCAACCGCACCAACGCCCTAAGAGTTTTGCGTTGCCCGCCGGAAAATCGGAATTTGATGTGATTGAACATATTAAGAAACTTGCTTCCAAAAATAGCTCCGAATTGGTCTCGTTTTTGGGAGGGGGGTATTATGATCATTATGTGCCGGCCGCGGTCACAGCGCTGATTTCCCGGGGAGAATTTTATACAGCGTACACGCCTTACCAGCCGGAATGCGCGCAAGGAACATTACAAGCCTTGTACGAATTCCAAAGTTTAATGTGCGCGTTGACGGGCATGGAAGTGGCGAACGCGTCGCTTTACGACGGGGGCACGGCCCTTTATGAAGCGGCCATGATGGCGATTCGTTTGACCAATCGTAAGAAAATCATCATGGACGGCGGGGTCAGCCCGATTTACCGCAAAATTGTCAAAACATATACAAGTAATTTGGATTTCGAATTTGCCGAAACGCCCGTCGTGCATGGCCAAAGCGATCGCGGGCAGATCAATAAGCTGTTAGACAATAAGACGGCCGCGATTATTTTGCAGAATCCTAATTTTTTCGGCGCAATCGATGATCATTCCGATATTGTCGCCAAGGCGCATTCGCTGGGGATATTGGTCATTGAAAGCGTGTATCCGTTGTCGTTAGGAATGTTAAAAACACCGGGAGAAATGGGCGTGGATATTGTCACGGGAGAGGGCCAGAGCTTGGGGTTGTCGCTCAATTTCGGCGGCCCGTACCTGGGATTTATGACGACCCGCAACAAATTTATCCGCAAAATGCCCGGGCGCATTGTGGGGCAAACCGTCGACAAAGAAGGCCGGCGCTGTTTTGTCAACACATTGCAGGCCCGCGAGCAACATATCCGTCGCGAAAAAGCCACGTCGAACATTTGCACGAATGTGTCTCTGTGCGCGTTGCAATCGGCGATTTATATGACACTCATCGGCAAACAGGGTTTAAAGGAATTGGCCCAGGTGAATCTCAATAAAGCGGAATTTTGCCGGCAGTTGCTCGAAAAAATTGACGGTGTTCAGGTCAAACGCAGTTCGCCGACATTTAATGAATTTACCGTTCAGCTGCCGATGGATGCCTCGGTTGTCGTTGAGGCGATGATCGACAAAGGATTTGCCGCCGGTTTTCCTTTAGGGCGTTATTATCCGGGGATGGAGAATTATATGATTGTGGCTGTCACGGAAAAACGGACCAAAGACGAAATTACGCACTACGCCCAATGCTTGGCGCAGGTGGTTAATAAAAAGGAATTAGCTCATAGCTCGTAGTTGATAGGAAAAGCTTTCCTACGAGCTACGAACTTAACTATGGAACTAATTTTCGAAAAAAGCGTCAAAGATCGACGCGGGTTTTTGCCTCCCGTCTCAGATGTCCCCGTCCAAGCGGACATCCCGGCGAAATATAAACGCAAAGATGATTGTCCTTTCCCCGAAGTTTCAGAATTGGATGTCGTCCGGCATTTTACGCGTTTATCGCAGTTGAATTTTTCCATCGACACGAATTTTTATCCGTTAGGCTCGTGCACCATGAAATATAATCCGAAATTTTGTGAAGCGGTCGCCCAAATCCCGGGATTTGCGCATTTACATCCTTTATTGCCGCAGTTACGCAAAGGAGAACAATGGGTGCAGGGGGCGTTGGAAGTCCTTTTTGACATGGAACAATTGATGTGCGAAATGACGGGAATGGATGCCTTTACCATGCAGCCTCTGGCCGGCGCGCACGGTGAATTGACGGGAGTCATGATGATGGCGGCGTATCACAAAGCCCGCGGCAATAAGAAAAGATATATTATTGTGCCTGATTCCGCGCATGGGACGAATCCGGCGTCGGCGGCCATTGCCGGTTATGAGATTATCGCGATCCCCTCGGATGCCAACGGTGTCATGAACATTGCCAAATTAAAAGAAAAAATTTCTCCGGATGTGGCGGGGCTGATGATCACGTGCCCGGACACTCACGGGGTGTTTAATTCGCAGATTGATAAAATCACCCAAATGATTCATCAGGTCGACGGCATTGTGTATTACGACGGCGCCAATCTCAACGCGATTTTGGGCCGTTGCCGGCCCGGCGATATCGGGTTTGATGTCATGCACATCAACACGCATAAAACATTTACGACTCCGCATGGGGGCGGTGGCCCGGGGGCAGGGCCCGTCGGCGTTAAAACAAAATTGGTTCCGTATTTGCCGATCTCCCGTGTGGTCAAAGACAAAGACGGGACATTTCGTTTAAATTACGATTATCCCGATTCCATCGGCTACATCGCTTCCTTCTACGGAAATTTTGCGTTGCTCTTGCGGGCCTATGCGTATATTCTGATGATGGGCAAGGAAGGGCTTCAAGATGTTGCTAACCACGCCGTTCTTAACGCGAATTACATTAAAGAACGGCTAAGAGATATTCTGGATCTGCCTTTTGACCGTGTTTGTATGCATGAATGCCTTTTCTCCGCCTCCCGGCAAACCCAGCGCGGTGTGCATGCCATTGACATTGCTAAATTTTTGATCGACAAGAAAATTCACCCACCCACCGTTTACTTTCCGCTCACGGTGAAAGAGGCGATCATGATTGAGCCCACCGAAACCGAATCCAAGCAGATGATGGACCAATTTATCGACGCCATGCATGAGGCGGACGCGTTAAGCCAGAGCGATCCTGAAAGTTTTCATGACATGCCGCGCACCACTCCGATTTCCCGTCCCGATGAAGTCAAGGCCGCTCGCGATTTAAATACAAATTATTTCGCTGTTCAAGGGCAATGATTCTTAAAGACATATCGTTTCCTTCCCCGCAAGAAAATATTTTATTTGATGAAGTCCTTTTAGCGTTGGCTGAAAAAGGCGAGGCCGATGAAATATTGCGCTTTTGGGAGTCGCCGAGTTATTTCGTTGTCTTGGGCCGCATTTCGAAGCCTCAGGACGATCTTAATATTGCCGAAGTGGCCCGTCATCAAATTCCTGTCGTCCGCCGCTCTTCGGGCGGAGGGACGGTCTTGCAGGGGAAAGGGTGTTTGAACTATTCGTTGATCCTGTCAAAGGACAAAAACCCGCAATTGGCGGATTTGAAAAAGTCGTATCAGGTTATTCTTCAGCAAATCATTACGGCATTAAAGAAATTGGATGTCGAGGCGCAATATTTTCCAATCTCGGA
The DNA here is from genome assembly GCA_020053475.1 of Candidatus Omnitrophota bacterium. Lineage (GTDB taxonomy): Bacteria > Omnitrophota > Gorgyraeia > Zapsychrales > Zapsychraceae > JAGVNC01. The sequence continues at coordinate 20,790 of JAGVNC010000047.1, forward strand.
CATCGCGATTGCCCAAACCCAGAAGAAATTTTCAGGGAACGCGCAAAAGAGAGCGAAACATTTTATTTTGCATCATGGCACCATCCTGTACGCGTTTGATTTAAATTTAATCGAGCGCTATCTGACAATCCCTAAAAATGTCCCCGGCTATCGGGGGGGGCGATCGCATCGCGAATTTGTGGCTAATATTGAACGGGATGCGGAGTCGATCAAAAAAGAAATCGCCGCGTCTTTTAATGTTAAACAAAAAGCCGACGTTTTGAACGGGGCTGAAAAAGATTTATTGACCGAATTTCTTAACAGTAAGAATATCGCCGTCAACTTCTCGGATGGGAATGGTTTCTTTAGTTGATCCTAACCCGTAGGGAGAGAAAAGACGAAGTTTCCGTTGTCTCCTCGGGGAGGGATGGTATGATAATGGTGATATTGAATCAATAGATCGGGAACGATGATCATCCCAAAGGAGGGAGTGCATGCCGGATTATGGAGAGTATGGCCTGACGATTGCAGAAGATTTTAAGAAATATCTCAAAACGGGGGACCCCCAGGTTATTGAGCAATACTCTGCCAGGGAACTTAGGGCGGCAATCAGTCATTTATCTCCTTATTACGACAATAACAAGCAATGGTATCGGTTTATTCAGGATCGGATCGATGAGCTCCAGAAACAAGAACATGTCCGGCAAATTCGCTCAAACCGCAATTGGGTTCTTTTTAAAGAAAAGTGGCTCGACCGCTTTGTTGCCGGCGGAGTAGGCCTCATCGTTGGTTTATTATTTTAATTCAGGTGGGATCAAGAACATCCTCCTTATTTTCTTTGAGAAACAATGGCCCCTAAAATTAAACGCAAAGTATTGATTGTCGAAGACAGCCCCGTGACGTCCAAATATCTTGAAAAACTTTTTTTTAATGATGGATGTCTGGTCTGCTTGGCTTTCGATGGGGTCAGCGCGATCCAAAAAGCCAAAGAATTCCTTCCGCATTGCATCCTTTTGGATATCATCATCCCGGACATGAACGGGAAAGAAGTGGCTAAAAAATTATACGCTGATCCTGTGACACGACCGATTCCGGTTGTTTTTCTCACGGCCACGGTGGATGTGAATAAAGACAAGGGCCATGAAGCCATCGACATCGACGGCCGATCGTATCCGGTCTTTGCCAAACCCATCCACGAGCGGAAAATCCTCAGTGTGGTGCGTAAAACGATCAATCGTTTTGTCCACAGTAATAAGCCAGCCCAATTGTCCCCTTAAGTCAAGAATCAAATGGAAAGTTTTCGATTTCTGGTTTATGATGGAAGAAATATGCCGATTGTTTCTGACATCCCTCAATGGGTTCCCCAAAAAGTCTGTTTGACGTGCGACGGGTGTTGCCGTTTTAAAGACGAGCAAAGCCCCTGGCGGCCTAAAGTCGCTAAGTCAGAATACGCGTCGCCCGGCATTGTTGAAAAGATTTTTTCCGCCCAGCATGTGGGCCAGGACCATTTTCTAAAAGCTGTTCAAGAAACCAATGTCTGCCGCTGTACTTTTTTTGACTTGCCTTCAAAGACATGCTCCATTTATCCTCAGCGCCCCTTTGAATGCCGGCTGTATCCTTTTTTATTGACTCGCTCGGAAAAAGGCGATGGGGCAGCCATCTATGTCCATCTGGCGTGCCCGCATATTCAGGAGACCCATTTAACCCCTGGGTTTAGAGAATTCGTCCAACAATTAAAGGATTATTTTCATCAAAAAAACGTAAAGGCCTTTATTCAAGCCAACAAGAATGTCCTCGTCAGTGACTACTCTGCTTACGCGGATGAAATCGCTTTTCTGTTCGACATTCCTCTTTAATTGTTCCATGAATCCGACCTTGAAAAAACAGCAACAGATTGTCGAACACTATTTGGCCAGGAGCCGTTTTGCTTTGTCTAGCTATTCGTTCATCAATATTTTCGCCTGGATGGATTTTTTTGAATTTGATTTCCAACTGATCAATGATCACTTATGTATTTTCGCGGAAAATGAAGTGGGGTGCTTTTTGTATCTGCCGCCGCTGGGTTTGAACGTGGCGGCAGATACCATCGACGAATGTTTCCAGCGGATGACCGAACGAAATAAGGGAAGCGGAGTCACGCGGATCGAGAATGTTACCGAAGACCAACTGGCGCTGTATCCTCCCCAGCATTACAAATTGTATTTAAAGTCCCATGAATATATCTACCGACGGGCCGATTTAAGTAAATTTCAAGGCCGGGCGTATAAATCCAAACGATCGGGCTACAATCATTTTGTGAAACATTATTCTTTTGAATTTCAACCCTTCCAGCCTGGCATGCGCCAGGAATGTTTAACGCTCTACGATGAGTGGGCCCAGGACCGCCGCAAAAGGGGAATCAATGATATTGATGAAGCCATGCTTGAACAAAACCGCCTTGTCCATGAAAAGGTGATGAGTGCGTTTGAAGAATTGGGGCTCATCGGCCGCGTGGTCACGGTCAATGGAACAATTAAAGGGTACACTTTTGGTTATGCGTTGAATCAAGATACTTTTTGTGTCCTTTTTGAAATTACGGACTTGAGTGTGAAGGGCCTGGCGGTTTATATTTTCCGCGCTTTTTGCCAGGACCCGGCGTTAGCCGCATTTTCTTGGATCAATGCCATGGATGATTTTGGCCTAGAGAATATTCAGCAAACAAAGCGGTCTTTTCGGCCCGCCTCTTTAGTGGCTTCCTACACAGCCACCTGCTCCGCGAGCGGAAGGATATTGGGTTCCTCAGCTAAAGCCGTGGGGCTCCACTCCTGAGGCGATTTTTGAGAATTGAAATTTCTTGTTTAGTTACACACCGGGTGCGTCGGCTGTGTGTTACGCACCGGGTGCGTTTTTATACGTTTTTATTTATTGAGAGTTGAAATTTCTTGTTTTTCCCGTCGTTTATGTTATATTGACTTACATGCATATAAAACTCTTTCACTGTTTAATCATGCTTTCCGTCTGTTTAATCCCAGGCAATACGGTTTACGGGGAGGGGGAGAGCGAAATTTATTCCCGGCAAATAGCAGAATACCCGCAGACATTAAATATATTTCCTCAAGAGATTGAAGCTACCAAAATAATTCAAATTGTCCCGGAAGATCAGGGATCTAAATATTTTTGGCAAATGCGGGAATTTGGCACAACCCAAAATTGGTTTGCGCCTCAAGTGCAAAATTTCTCTGAACCCAGGGTCGTTCCTGAAAATTTAGATGAACGCTATTTATGGCAACTCCGAGATACCCCGCCTCTGAAGGGTTTATAGATGCATTAGTTACACACCGGGTGCGTCGGCTGTGTGTTACACACCGGGTGCGTTTTTGTCCAATCTGATTTAATTAATGTCCAATCTGACTTGCATTTATTGAATACTAAAATTTATTAATAAATTATTGCCCAAAATTTGCTTTTTAAACAGTTATATGTTATATTTTTCACATTCATTTTACAATTCATCATTGACACTAAATCATATCAAATCGTTACAAAAACAGCTTGATGAATAGCCACGGATTCAGTAAGCTGTAGCGAAACTTTTTCTAACCTTTCGAGATCGCTTGAGGGGGCGGAATCGAAAAACGAAACGTTACAGCATGACGATTGCCCATCTTAATCATCATAAACGCTCCCTAAGCTATCGGCTGTTTTGCGCCTTTACTGCTTTTACTTTTGTTTTGAGCAGCATTGTTGTTCCTGCCCGTTTTAGCTACGCTCAATCGCTTCCCACCACCGTCTTAAATTTACCTCTGCCCGGGAACATGATTTCCCTGACACCCGCGTTTGAACCGGTGCTTGTCAAAGGATTAACTGTTCATCCCCAAAATCCTTTGGAATTTGATTTTATCATCCACAAAGGTGATACCGGTTTAGAAGGCCAGGCCCTCAATGAAGAAGCCACTAAACTCGTCAAATATTTCTTAGCGACCCTGACAATCCCGGAAGATGAACTCTGGGTCAATTTATCCCCATACGAAAAAGACCGCATTATCCCGGACAATTTCATCAAAACAGAAATGGGCCGCGATCTTTTGGCCCAAGACTATGTCCTCAAGCAACTCACAGCCTCGCTAATGTTTCCCGACAACGAACTGGGCAATAAGTTTTGGCAGCGTGTTTACAGCAAAGCCCAAGCCCTGTATGGCACCACCGACATTCCCTTAAATACATTTAACAAAATTTGGATCGTCCCTGATCAAGCCATGGTGTATGAACAGGGGAACAGCGCGTTTGTGATTAAGAAACACCTTAAGGTAATGTTGGAAGAAGATTACGTAGCGATGTCCAATCAGAAGGACATCGCGGAGTCCCGAGATCTTTCGAGGGATTTGTTGGCCGCTAGTCACTCGTCTCTCGTCTCTAGTACGAGCGACCAGAGACAAGCGACGAGCGACGATCAAAACAAAAGAATTCCTGCCGAAATTGTCCGTGAAATCCTCGTCCCGGAAATCGAACGCGAAGTCAACGAAGGCCAAACATTCGCGCCCTTACGCCAGATTTACAATTCTATGATTTTGGCTGCCTGGTACAAGAAAAACCTCAAAGAAACGCTTCTTAGCCGCGTTTATGTTGACCAAAACAAAACCCAAGGGATCAATGTCGATGATCCGCAAGTTAAACAAAAAATTTATGCTCAATATTTAGAGGCCTTTAAAAAGGGTGTCTACAATTATATTAAAGAAGAAATCGACCCGGCCACGCACGAAGTGATCCCACGCAAATATTTTTCGGGTGGGATGATGATGACCACCGGCGTGAAGGATGTCGCCTCGGTTAGAGGTCCGGATGCTTTTGGAGATTTACCTTACAACGATCGAGCCACAGCCGCCGTTGAATTGGCCGGCCTTGGATCTGACGCCTTAGACTTTAATGTCGCCCTTGTGGAAGATACTGGCACAGCCGCTCAAAAAGCCGCCGCCGACATTGCCCGTGCCGCCACAGCAACCCCAACTCCACATCTTGAACCAGCCGACACAGCCATGCTGGCCGATGGAAACATCATTATCGCCCTAGAAAAGCCTTGGGCATCGCCGCGCACCGTTGGCAGACAGCTTGGCATCGACCATGTCGGGCCGACACCGGGCGCTGTCCGGCATTTTCTAGAGAGACATCTTGACGGCGGGAAATTCCCTGTCTACATAAAGACCCCGATAGGCGTTGAAGTTGTCGGCGTAAAAGAGGCCCTGGAGCACGTCAAAGATATATCGATTGCCTACGAAATCAAAGGGGCCCGTCCCGGCGTGATCCTTTACGTTGACCCAAGCGATGAGCTTTTCAAAGCCCAGCGGATTTATGAATTGGAAGCGCAAAAAGATGAAGCGGCCGTCAAAGAACTTTTTCAGATCATTGATAATAACTGGAACGAAGGGCTCCTGGAAGAAGCCATCCGCGCCTTTCAGAAACTCACCAAATATATTGGGAAGGACAAAATCACCAAAATCCTTCTGGAAATGTCCCAGGAAGCCGACCGATTGGTCCGCAACCACTCCATTATTGAAACGCCTCTAGATAAACTCCCTATTGTCAGCAATCTGTCAGGGACAAATGCCTTGATCAAAAAGGAATATCGCCAAAGGACCAGATCATTTAAACCCCGCTATGTTTACTATATCGAAAAAAATTTGACCAATGGGACTGAGCAATTGATGTCGTACTCAACAGGGAGCCATGCGGTGGCGAATGCCGAATTAGCCTTGGATTTTGAAAAGAACAGCATCATTTTTATGCCGCATCGTGCCTCAGCGCTCAAAAAGAAAGATGCCACCGACCGCGGTGCCGATGTCGTCACAATATGGCCGGAAGGCAGCCGCAAGGCAGGCCAACCGATTGAAGATTTTGAAGAAGCCCGGGAAGCAGCGACGTACTATTACACCACCCAAGCCGGCAAAGCGCTCATGGTACCGCATGGCAGCCCATCGGTAGCGGCCGGATACGGGACAGTGTTCCTGGAAATTCTCAGACAATATCCTAGGATATTGAAGGGGGAGAAAACAACGATTGTGGCACCGGCCGGAGACGGCGGCATTGCTATATCGATCGCGGCAATCGCCTATGCGATGGGGTTAAAAAATGTCAAGGTCGTTGCCGCCGGCACCGATAGCTTTAACTCTCTTGAACTCTCTGTGGCCGCCGACCGCCCTGTCCGCGCGCCCGGCCCGCGCGACACGAGAAAAATCGTCACCGAAGACGGGATCGCCGTTCCTGTTGTCTCTTGGTTTTCCTACGCAATAGCTAAAATGCTGAATGGAGCGGGAGGAAACTTGATTTTAAAAACCGTGACCGGGGAAGACGCCAATAATGCCGTGAATTTACTCTATCGTGACACCGGAGAAAAAATTGAGGGTTCGGTTGGAGTTGCCGCGGCTGTTTTATTCAAACATCCCGATGTTATTGCCGATGCCCAAAATGTTATCATTATTGCCAGCGGCCAACGCGTCACAGCGGAAGCGTGGGGGGCGATGTTCGATCCGGACAATGAAAAACTTCGCCGGGACATTCTTAGGATGGCAGCCAACCCTATCGTAGCCCAACGGGTCAGGGATATTACCTTTCCGGCCGCAAAACCTGCCGATCATGTGGAACCCCGGATCGATGCCAAGGGCCAAGGCACACAGACCTGGCGCTCCCGCCAATGGAACAACGCGGAGGGGAAGTATATATATTCTGAACTTACCGTTGAATCGAATAAAGATGGAAGCACTTTTACCCTCAAAAAGACAGATCAACCGGATGTTGTCGTGCAAGGTGAACCTCTCCAATCCGCCAGCTACAATGATGTCGAGGACGTGAAGCTATATCCTAGTTATGACAGCATTAATACATTGTCCGTGCCTCGAAAGACATTGGAAAAAATTTCAGCGCAATTGGGAACTCGCAAAATCCCTCTTTTCCCCCAACAGGCAAGATTTGAAGATATTCTTCCTTTTTCTGACTTCTTAGAAGACACAGAAAATGGCGGGCTTAGAGGGACCCGCCGGCTGATTGTGTTTAGACGGGCTTCGCAACCTGCAGAGACATCTGTCCCGGCCGTAGCGCCGCGTCCATTCAGTCCAGATGCCGCGGGTGCTGATTATGCTTTATTAGCTGGTCAGCAAACGGTTGATATTGTTATCCGCGCCATTCCTGCCCTCGGATACACCCAATCCAAAATGGCCAAGTTGCGCGCGACAATCGGTGACCTTGAATTTTTGGCCCGGCAGAATGGTATTTCGACGGTGCAACTAGAAGCAGGCCGCCTCAAAAAATTCCAAGAAAAAGGTGGGTATGATCATGAAGGATTAGGAGAATTCGGTGAACCAGGAAAGGTCAGTCACCGCGGTGACATGCTAGGGATCCTACTGGAAAGTTATGAAACCCCTGATGGCCAAACCGTTCAACCCAACACCTTAGTAAGATTTAGACAGGTACTTGATTATGAAGTACCACATGGCGATCGAAAACTCCCCATGTATAAAGGCATTTCTGAAATTGATGGCGACCCAACTAAACGTAACCCCAAAATGAAAATGCTTCCGATTATGGCCGTTCCGCGCCAGCAAGATGTCCTCGCAGGAAGCCGCGATTTCTTTATTCAAAATAATGCCGCGTTTTATGATGCGCTCAATCAAACAATCAATCTGCAAATTGCCAAAATCAAAAACATTATTGTAACCGAAAAGAATGATGAACACGGGCGGGCCGCGCTTCAAGATGCCTTAGAAGATTTAATCGAAATGCTTTATTCCATGATGCATATTACGGAAGTCGTTGATCCGGGCATCGTCATCACGGAAGGATTTCGTCAATATCCGCAGCTCAAAGGTCTCGTCGTTGCTATTCAGGGCATCGGAGGAACAGGCTCCGAGGTTATCGAACCTCTTCTAGAATCAGGGGCAATTATTTTGGCTTCTGACGTCAACCCAGCCCTTATTGCCGCAATCCAGTCAAAATTCCAAAAATATATCGACCAAAGCCGCCTATTTATCTTCGCTGAGGAAAGAAAGCCGGAAGGCGGATACACCAATGATATTACCAACCCCCATAACGCACCTCGTCTTGCCGAAACTCTGCAGCGCATGGGGATTCAAGAAAAAGGTGTCGACATTTTTGTCCCTGCATCAGTCGTCCAGTTGGATATTGATGCGTTAAAAAAAGAAGGGGTCTGGCTTGTTGCTGGCCCGGCCAATAATGTTTTGCATGATCCCCGGGACGCCTTGTTCATGCAAAAGGCAGGCATTCACTTCATTACCGATTATTTAATCAATGGCGGCGGGGCTAAAGACGTCAACGGGCAACTCCAAGGAAACACTCCGACCAACCAAGTCCTGCGCGACCACATGTTCCATCAAATCACCAGCATTGCCCGCGAAGCCCAAGAGAGAGACGTGCCTTTCCATGTTGTTGCCAATGAACGTGCTGCTGAATTTGCCGCCACTCGTCTCAATGTGGCACAAAAACTCCCACAAAACGAAGCTGAACAAGCTCTCCGTGGTTTTGCTCCTCAAAGTTTAATGGGATACGACATTAATCGTCTCGATCCAGAAGATCCTATTGTCCAAGCCAACCGCCTCAATCCTCTACGATTGAATGGGATTCATTGGCAAGAAGATGATCGTTCCACAACGACAATTAAGGTATATGCGTATGAAGACCAATTGCCCGAAGTTGTTAGAAAATTCTGGGATGATCATTACGCTATTTTTGAAGTGACGAACGACAAACTTAATTTTACTTCCTATATTGCCATCCATCGCCTGACCAAAATTGCCAGTAAAGTCGATTTCCTTAACGGTTCTTGGAGCGCTTCGGGCGGCAATCGTATCCGCGACAATTACAAAAGCAATGAAGAGGCCATGGCGGATGCTGTAGAACTCGCCCGTGAAATGACATTTAAACTTGCTTCATTATTTATGCCAATGGGGGGGAGCAAAGATGCCATCCGTTCTGGTGTTCTTGCCGATCCCCGCAGCGATAAAATGACACCGGAAATTGCTGCTGTGCGAGATAAAATCATTGTGGCAACGGCGCGGGCCGTTAATGTGATCGGCCGTCTAATTGGCGGCGGGGTGTTGACGGGGCAAGACGTGAATCTCTCCGAAGCCGATGCAAAATTAATGTATCATTGGGCACCACATAATATTATTCCTTATCTTTCTCCAGAAGGGAAAGTCCCCACAAAATCAACTGGCATCGGCGTTTATGCCGGGATTGCCGCTGCTGTCGAAGCCTACAAAACAACGGAAGGCGACGCTGCGATGCTGTCCGGGTTACAAAAATTAGCAACGGGGACGGGAAGGTTCTTGCAATCCCAGGAAGTGGCCAATATAAAGAGAATGATCGAATTCCTGCAAAGCGAGAAAGGCCAACCGACAGAACAGCTAGCAGTCGTTAACGGATACCGTGGCGGCACGATTATCTGGAGGGCCCCTGGACTAAAAGCCAAATTCCGGCTCGGGATTCCTCTCGATAAGGCCCGGTCATTGGCCGAATATTTGAAAAGCGTTTTAGAAGTCGAATACGGGAAAGACTCTGTGCGCATTGGCGAGAAAACAAGAGAAAGCACACTCGCAACTGACGCAGTTGCAACATTAGGGCTCACAGGGCCGTTTTCTGCGCAAGAGATGCGCGAGCGCGCCATCGCGGCTTTACAGATTAAACTAACCAAAGAAAATGAAATGTTTGAGAGCAATATACGTTCCCGCGAGGGGTTAGAGCGTGAATTACGAAGACGCTTTTTAGCTTATACCGGTAAAAAAGATTTTAACTCGCAAACCCTGCTGGGAGATATAAGAAACGGTGTTTACCTCTTTAGTTATACTATTTCTAAAGATTTCGGGGGCCCCCCTATGGATCTTCAGTTTAAGCCGCCGCGCCCTAAAGAAATTTTAACTCGATATTTAAAAGAAAAAACATTCGGCGAATTGGTCGATGACATATTAAAAGTCATCATTGCTAAAGAGAGTAGAACAATCCTTAAAAGATTTATAATAATCGAAGAAGCTGAGGATTACACGCCTTTAAATACTTTCGTGGATGCTGATGGACTTATTGAACTTATCGAAGCATTAGATGCCAAGTTTTCATTAGGGAAAACGTTTATTGATTATGTGGAAGCCCATCCCAAAATGACGTTGGGCGAGTTAAAAGACATTGTTTTCCGCCATGTCCGCAGTAAGGATGAATTGGCCGTGATTGGCGATGTAAGAGAAGCTATTAAGCAAGGGAAAATCGTTCGGCTTAATAGTGCCATCGTTCGGGTTGATGAAAACATTAACAGTAGAGAAAAAGTCGGCATAGTGATCTGGGATTCTAAAAACGATCCCATCCCTGTGCAGGCCTCTCGAAGGACAACATCCGCATCCGCCAACCCCGATTACAATGCCCGATATCAATTGGCCGCTGGTGAACTAAAAGATTATATTCAATCTTGGGTTAACAATATCTACGATCCTCATCAAGTTAAATCCTTTGACGTTGTTGAAGAACGTGACGGTCAAGGGCAAGTTTTGCGCCTTGCCGTAGGGATTACGGGGAAAAGCGTCACCCGAACAACAGCCGAAGAAGATTTTGAAACACTTTATCTTCCCAAAATTCTTGCAGCGTTGAATTTCCGCGAGCGAGACATCATCGACGAGCGCGCCCAAGCCGACACCGACGGCGCGATGCTGTCCAAATATGAAAGATGGGGACTGGGACATGGACTGGCGATCGGCGGGTTGGTCTTATTGCTTATGTATTATTCTCAAGGGACAGAAGAACCGCCGGCACCCACCAAAGATACCCTTACAGCGCCTGATCAAAATCCGTATAGTGCGGCTGGCCAAGTGGCTTACCTGATGGAACGCGTCGGACGCGAGTACAAACCCATTCCCGGGCTTAACGAATATTTGAATTCTCTCGTTGAAAATGATTGGCCGACGTTTGTCCTGCTTAAACAATATTGGGATTTTATGAACACGCCGGTGTACGGATTTTTAACCAAAAAGCGGCCGGAGAATGTCGAGGCATTTTGGCAGAATCAATACAAAAATTGGGCCGCGGACGATTTGACCCCCAGCGCTTATATGAAACTCGCTTCGTTTATCGGGCCGTTATTAAAAGCGGGTGCCCCGCTGGAGTTATTTTCCATTATCCCTCAACAGGACATCGATTTTCTCATGGCCCCGGGGAACGAAGCATTGCTGGATAGAGTTGCGCCCACAATTTTATTTTTTGGGCCGTCCATCGAGCAACTGAAAGCGCTAGCCACAAGCCCTATCCCCTTGAGCCTCTTAGTCAGCCATATTCGAGGCAAAATAGATTATCAATTGGAAGCAGCATTGATCAAAGTCCAAGAGACCCTTGATGATTTGAGAAAAGATCGTTCGGTTGAAAGCTCACTGGTGCATCGAAAAATTGAAAGTGCCATTGCCGGAACGCCTTTCGAGCAGGCGCTCGCGGTATATGATCCTAAAAATAATTATGCTCTTTTATTATTTGCGCGGTATGTTGCCGACGGCTATCAAGAAATTCTTTTGCGGGACATGGGGTTGGAGGGAGACGATTTAAACAATGCCGCCAAAGGCGTTCTAGTCGTGGTTGGGGACACTGAAACGATCCTAGAAAATTCAGCGTTTTTGTCGTCTCAGAATGTGAGGGCTGTCCGCTATGATTCAATCGGCTCAGTGTCGGATCTAACGGGCAGTTTATTTGATGACACCATCTGGAGCCTGGCGCGAAATGGAATGATAGCGGACGATGACAAAGACCTGCGGGTCATGCTCGGGATTCCCTCTATCCATGAGGATGATCCCTGGAGTTACGTCCGGGCGGCGACGACATGGAAAAACGATATCATGCCGGGTGGATACAGAGAGAGGATCGCCGATGAACTCGTCGACATTTTTGAAGAAAGAGGCGGGAATTCCCAAGATTTATCTACAGGCAGTAAATATAACCCGATTAAAATATCCAATTTAAAAGAAGCCTGGATCACCTACGGGCAGTGGGCTTACCGGGTTAGAGTTCATGACGATAGGCTGTTTGTTGAACGTTATGGTTCGGTCAAAATCAATTTGCTGGCAGATGTTCCGCAGGGGCCGCAAGGATCGCAATCTGTTTTGATCCAGCCGGCGCTTGTCCCGGGAATTTACGACATAAACAATATCGGCGGATACGAAGATCCCAGCCTGCCGGAAGGGTCGTCGTTAAGGATTTCTATCGATGAAAGCGGTAAAGTCCGGCTGGACATCGAAGGAACGCCCGGCTTTTCGGATCGGATCTATTGGACCACCACCGACGGCGCGATGCTGAGCATGTCCAACACGATCCCAGTCAATCAAAAGGGACCGATCGATCTGATGGTCCAAGCGCTCATTCTCTACGGCTTTCAACTGCACTCAAAAGGATATAATGCCGCGATCAAGGCGCCGGGCAAAAGAGAGGTCGTCCTTACCGACGATGATCTGAATGATGTAAAAGCGGTTTTAACGTCGGGGAAAGAAATCCTGTTTACGATTTTCTATCCCAAAAACGACAGAAGTAAGTCTTTCTTGGCGGGAACTTTTGTAGATTCTATCGGTCATGTGACCAGCATGCTTCAAATGACGACTGATGACCTTTCTAGTGACAGAAATCTTTATCAAATTGGGTTTTCTTATGAAGACCCTTCGAGCGAGTTTCCGTATAGTTTCAGAAGTGAGGTGGCTTTAACCATTGATGTTAAGAACAGACCGGCAATGCTTGATATTTTATCTGGGACTGTTAAGCATTGGGCGGATAAAGCCAAAATTCGCTATTCCATCCCTGAGGCGAAAGGATACCAGCCCTTAGAGACTGCCAAGGCTATTTCGGATTTTATCGATAGGCTTATCGCCGGAGAGAAGCTACAGGTGGAAGCGCGCGGCCAGACCGTGGAGGCCAGTTTGACCGTGTTAAATGATATTTATTCCGGTCTCAGTTTTCCTGGTAAATCAGCGGTGGTGTTAAAAGAAGCTGCATCCGGCGCAACGATGACTAGACGGGCCTCGACATCCCCCTCCGACGGCGCGATGCTGACGGCACCAAGAGACTTTCGAATTATCGATGGAGCTGTGGCGTTTATTCTAGGGATCACTTTAGGCGAAGTGACCGAAGGATTAGAATTGAGTCAACAAGATATTCCCTACATTGTCTCGCGCATTGCTGCGGCGAGCGATGGAAGGCTTCGACTGGCCGATGGGAAAGAGGCCCAAGTAAGGACAGTTGATGATTTATACAGATATATTTTTAGTGACTCCGCGATGCTGGCGACGGAAGCTTCAATTAAAGCCGTTGATGCGCTGCAAGATATCGTCTTAAAAGGGTTTGGCTTTTCCCAAGATTCTCTGCCCACCATTGGACAATTGATTGTCGGCCTGTTTAAATTGGCCGCAGACTATGACATCACCCCGGAACGATTATCTGAATTAAGGGTCGGCCAACGCAACGAATTAGGTGGATTTGAAAAGGCCTGGTACCTTTACAAAGTCAATGGCAAGGTCGACGGGCGGATGGTTCGCGACAAAAGCGCTCTCGCCCGCCGCGATCGAAGGGAAAAAATTGAAGCCTATACCGTTGGCTTAGTCCGAAAACAACATCTTTTGATCGCAAAATTACTTGAAGAATTGGACGGAATTCGCGAAGCGGCAAAAAATCTTAATGAATGGAGAGAAATTTTAGACAACGCACGAGGAGAACGAGATGACGATCTTGAAGGGACGGCCGTTGCCGCTACGACTAAGCATCAGGCGGAATTGGAAGAGCAATTGGCCAATTCTTTGGAAGCTCTTCTTGAAATTCAAAAAATGATCAAACAAGGCTGGGCCTGGGGAGCCGTAAATTATGAAAGCATCGCCGAGAGCGGGTTCCATTATGTTTCAACGTTCAATGGCCAAGAAACAACCACTCAAATCTTTAATGCCAAAGAACAGCTTGATGCAGTGAATCAAGGAGATACTCACAAAGGAAACCGGATCGCCGACACGCGCCAGGAGATAGCCGATTTTGTCATGCGTGACGTTCTTGAGAAAAATTTTGGGTTAGTGAGCTATGTTCCGGAACATTCCTTAAGCGTCAACGATTTTCAGCCGCGCGTGGATGAAATTATCCGACGTTATGGGCTTACGGGAAATGACCTTCCACCGGAAGCGAAAGTCGGAATCAATAAACTCATGGCCCGCATCAAGATAACACTTGGGGCGCTCAATACGATGAGCACCCAAATTCAAATTGGACAATTGATTCAATCGGGCGCCGTGAAACCGAAGATTGTTGAATTAGCCCACAGCACCGATGGTCGCATTGTTCTGTTAGCCGTGGCCCATGATCCCGATCAATTCAATCTTCCACACAGGCATGATGCCAACCAATATGTTTATGGCGCTACAAGGCCGGTTGTTGGAACAGCGTTGACGGAGGAATTTGCTGTTTCCGATACCCAAGAAAGACAAGGGGCCAGCTATGTTAGCTTAACCCGCGAAAACACCGTTACCCAGGAAGCGGGGGACGGGACTCTTTATATCCCTCCTCCAAGCAGCTTGATTCACCGTGTCGGCAACCCGCATACGCAATCCGGGCAAGAAACATGGGTGATGCATTTGATTGTCAAGGACCCGGCCAAATCGTCGCCGGCCGACGCGCAATTCACGAGCTTCGAACTAGTCGAAAGCCGTCATCTGCCGAGCTTAGGATTAGATTCCGAGCGATCATGGTATCAACAAACAGCGGTCGATGTCATCCGCGCACGTGAGGCGAATGAAGATGGCGCGATGCTGGCCGAAGGGATCAAGGCGGCGGCCGAAGCTCTGGGATATGCTGAAGATAGTGTCGCCTTGGCTATAGCGGCCGGTGTCAACATGCGCAAAATTCTGGATGATTTTGCCGAATCGGTAGGAATATCGCCTGAAGTGGCGCTCCAGAAAATGATCGAAGCCGGGTTTGCCATACAGCAAGACGGTAAAAAAGGATTGGAATATACTTTATCCGTGGATTGTTATTTCCGAATTGAAGAATTGAGAGGACTTCTTATCAATGCCTCCGCTAACCCTCAACAGGTTGACCTGCAAACTATACGCCTGGAACGTATCTTCTGGGACTCAATTGATGTGGACAAATTCTTTGCCTCGTTGGACGTGCCTGCGCAAGCCGAACAGACAGTTTTCATTTTAGAAAAGGCTGGTCTTTTCCCGGAACTCACGTCATTATGGCGCTACAACCGTGCCAAAGAGAAAAAGGGTGGTACGCCTTTTCGCCTGAATTCCTCTGCCGAAGATATCATTATTCCCACGGCCAAAAAATTTTATCAAGAAAACGGTATTGGTGTGGAGTTCAGCCTCCCTGCGGGAATACGGGTTGACCGCAATTCTTTTGTTGCGTTGGGAGATTATCAGGCGGCGAAGATCGAAGACATGGCCCGCGGCGGGTTCAATTTCCGCGGTAAAGGCACATCCCAAACAATCCAAGAATGGTTTGATACAAAATTTAGGCCGACACAGCAGGAAATCATTGAATTTATCACGGCACTGTTCCCCAAAGGGCTCAAGGCCCTCGTCACCAACGGCATTGGTGGCAACGATCAGTTCATGTGGTCGCTGGTTGAGATGTACAATCAAAACAGACCCGAAGGCGCGCCGGTTTGGTACCACGTTATTACGGCCCGTGATTTAGCCAACATTTACGAGACACTTGATCCCGAGTCAACTCTTGTCATTCATATCTCCCGCTCCGGGAGCACGTGGGAAGGGGTAGAGGTGGCGGACCGCATGCTTGCTGACAAATTTAATAAAATGATCGTCTTAGCCAACGGCGGAGATCTGAAGGCAATCGCTGACGCCGCCAATGCGCAGACGCCAGGAACAGCGCTTACTGTCGGCATGCAGCCGGACATCGGCGGGCGCAACATGCCCCGCAAGACCCCAATCTACTACACGGTCCAAACCATCATCGGGATGTTCGTGCCGCAAATGAGCGCGGGCAATTTTGCCGCACTCAACCACGCCTTTGACGCGGCCAATGATTTTGCCCTTAAAGAAAATAGTCTGGCCATTAACGCCGGACGTTTCATCCATACATTGATGCGTTTGAACGGCCGCCGACACATCGCCTTTATTTCGAATACGCGCCAGACGGATTTGATCGGCTCGGAGTTGAGCCAATATTTCATGGAAGGGGCCAACAAAGAGGATATTATCTCCTTTGGCGACCATCGCCTGCATAAAGATCCGGAATATGTTTTAACAAACCTGGCGAACAGCCCGGCCGGGGACAAGACTATTGGCATTGCTGTGCTGGATAAAGCGGCACCGGATTATGAAGCCCATGCCCGGCGCGTCGCGGCCGCCAAAGAAAAAATGCCGCTCATCGTCTTTACGATCAACAGCCACGCACAAAAAGATTTAACCAAAGGCATCAGCCCCAAACAGCAGGCCGCCTTTGACATTCTCTGGACGGATTTGATTACGTCTGTAACATCATTCCTGCGCGTAGACGCCAATTCCAATCCCAATGTCAGAAGAGTGCGCAAAATGACCTCGACTTCCGTTGCTCAATGGCGCGAAACAGACCAAAGATATGCTTCTGATCCTGTTGGGAAAAAAACCGCTCCTGTTTTATTAAGTATAGGGTATCCAGGCAGGGGGATAAGTAAGGCGGCAAACATTGGGACGCCGGAAAAACAAATACCTCTGAAAGACGTGTCCCAGGCAAACCGGCTGGCGCGCGAGTACGCTCAACAACTTATCAGAGACGGATGGTTGGCCGGCCGTGACCGCCTGAATATTTTTGTGGGGGCCAATGACCTCGCTGATTTTATGCACCGGTTACGCAACGAAACGTATAACACCCCGATCGTTACAGATCAAGGCTGGATCATCGAAGACGGCATTTATCCGCACCGCGCCCACAAAGGCCACGAAGCCACCCTGGCACATTCCGACGATCCGGATAATCCACTTCTGGCGGATCAATCCATTAACCTCTTTCTTAATCAACGCAGATTAGGGAACAATCCGTTCTACAATAAACCTTTTGTCGATGTGACAGGGAAACACAAAGATGTCGATGGGGCCAACATCCACCAGACCAACGATTCGATGACGTTCCCCAACATCCAGCGCGCGGCCCAAGTATCGCCGACAATTCTTTTTGAATTTGAAACAATGACGCCGGAAATTGAGCTTATTGTCGAAGCCTTCTATGCCGCTTTCGTAGATGAATTAAGCAAATTCTCCGACGCGGCACAGCTCTCATCCCAAGAGCAGGATTTAAGAGCTATCGGCATTATGAAAGATTCTTTAACGCCGTTTAAAATGGGAAACAACAATAAACCGGTTGACAACAAAAATGTCCGACCCCTCGAAGACGGTCTCAGAAAACGAAACGCCCTTGTAGCCTGGCGGTCATTTTCTTTTTTTGATTTAGACAAAGCAGCCACATTTGTTCAATCACAAAGTTTGCAAACGATCCCGGAATACAATCGCCGCGGAGATTCGCCGAACCCCGATTACAACGCGGCCTATCGTCTCGCCCAAAAAATTGCTGAAAAGTTCGGCTTAGAAATTATTTTTGATATCGGAGCTGAAGGCTATCCTCTGATGAAAGTGATGGCCATGGGCTTCCATTATCCTGGGATAAACAATATATTGAACAATCGTCGCGGGAATTTACGTAAATTAGCCAGCGGAATCCTCAAATGGCTTGAAGCAGAAGATGCCCGCCTGCGGCAGGAAATGGGTCCAACGACTCAAACCCCGCCAGCCGATGGCGCGATGCTGACGACACGCCAGAAATTGAACTTAGTCGGCGGCGGAGTTTTGGCTCTTGGCACGTTGATTGCTCTTATTAGCCGGGACGGGGAAGTGACTCCTGATGAAGTTGCTCAAGTGGTTGAATTTGCCCAAGAACCGTCAGCTGTCGACCGGCGGCGCTACGCTATTGAAGAGATCAATGAAGGCCTTTCCTCTCCACCCACAGCTTCATCTTCGCTTGTGGATGAGTACAACGCTTTTATGAAAGAATTTTTAAGCACGAAGGGTCACTCTTCCGAGGATTATCTTCGCTTGGCCGAATTGGTCGGGGCCGTGTTGAAAAATCCTTCCATTGATTTGGATTTATTTTTTAATATTCCTAAAGATGAAATGGATTCCATATTCCTGCGCGATGAGGATTTGGCCGAAGCTTTTGACTTGGTTGCCTTATCGAATGGGCCGTCCATCAAGCGGTTGGAAATGCTTGCAAATAATGACGGCAGCCCTCTCCAGCCCTGGGCCAATCATATTTTACGCAAAATACTTCGTTTTAAAGACGAATTAACCAAAGTAGAAGAGATCATCGAAGAGATTAGAAAAGACGGATGGGCCGAAGGATTGAGCCTTGAAAACAGTATTACGGAGGCTATTAAAGGAACCCATTTGGAGGAAGGCCTGATAGATTTTGATCGTGACAGTCAATATGCCGTCCTATTATTTACGGTCTATGTGACGGAAGTCGAGCAGGGCATCACATTAAGGAATATGGGATTAACCGGCGAAGATTTAGATCAGGCTATCCGACGGGTCCATGCCAACAATCTGTACATTGTTGGTGAACCTGTTCTATTCACACTACTCAGCGCAAAAGAAAAACCTCTGACCCCACTTGTCTCGACCGCATTCCCTGATGTGGCGATCATTCAGGTTCAACCTGAGAGTAGCGTATCCACTATTATGGTGGGGGCCAAGTCTAATGCCATCAAAACGTTTTTGCTGGATCATAATCATGACCTTCAAAGGAAGATCGGCCTTCGCATCGAAGATAGAGAGGACCCCTGGAGCTATATCGTCGAAGCCCATCGGATTCTAGAGGAAGGACTCACTTCACTTCCCGGGCTTGATGGGGCCATTACCAAAGGACTGCGCCGGGTATTTGAGTCCAAGTTCGCCGCTCAAAGCGTTCCCATTAAAGATATCGATTTAGGATTTGTCGATTCTGATGGCGGTGTCCATGTGAATATAGACGCTCCAAAACTCGACGAAGGCTGGATCGCTTATGGTCAATACGCTTATCGGGTGACTGTCCCCGATGGTCAATTGTCCATCGAGCGTTATTCGGCAGTGAAAGGGGATTTGTTGGACAAGCAACCGCCCGGCACGACAGGATCGCTGAATACTGTTTACATCGCACCGACCCTGATGGATGCGCAAGTGAAAGATAGAATAGGCGAATACCAGGACACGACACTGGAACCCGATTCTTCGTTGCACATCTCTTTTCATGACGGAATCGTGAGTGTAGTCCCAAGAGGTCAAAAAGATTTTGACGATTTTGTTTATTGGACCAACAAAGCTGACTCCGCGATGCTGCCGGAAGAAAAACAAACCCTTTTGGACACAGCCCGAACTCAAATCAAAGAATATCTAGACCGACAATTTAGGGATCGGAAAATTACCCAAAAAATCTATGAAGATGCGTTAAGGGATACTTTTGCTAATTTAAAACTTTGGGCGACAGATCCCCATATTGCGCGATTATCTCCTGGAACGCAAGACGCCATCTTTGAAGCGATTGCTCAAGATCGCTGGAAAGATATTGTCGAAGCGTTTCGTCAGAATATTACTTTTGGAACGGCAGGGGTCCGAGGGAAAGCGGCCTTTACAAAACAAGAGTTAGAACGATTGAAGGCCCAAGGCCCGTCCGCGGCGATCCTCAAAGGACCCAACACGATCAATGATATCGTCTTCTTGCTTTACACAACGGGAGTGATCCTTTATGCCAAAGAAAACGGATTGCATAAGGTGGCGATCGGCTACGATAGCCGGATCGCGGGAAGCCAATTTGCGGAACTCATTGCGCGTACCTTTATCGGACAATCAAGCGATGATTATCCGTTCACTGTTTATCTTTTTGACACCGCCAGTCCGTTTCCTGAACTTTCCTTCGGTGTGACCGTTCAAGAGGTCCGCGCGGACATCGGCATTCTCATTTCAGCCAGCCATAACCCTGCCGAATATAATGGCTACAAAATTACGGATGGAACGGGATCGCAGCTGCCTCAACGGATGAAAGACGCTGTCAAAAAAGCGATTGGACGAGTTAAGACAGCCGATATTAAACTGGCGAATTCATTAACAGACGCCAAGAAAGGACAATTGATCTGGTTGAGCGGGAAAGATCCACTTCCTGGCAAAGACTATTACGGTTTTGATCGAATTGACATGCACACTCTTCATGCTGAACAAGTTGGGAAATTCCTTTTAGATAAAGATTTGATCCGCCGCCAGGGGCCCAATCTTAAAATCGGCTTTGCAGCCTACAACGGCGCGGGAAATGTCACCGTGCCAAGATTATTAAAAGACACAGGATTTGCAAATTTTAAAGCCATCCGTTCGCTTCAAGAACTCGATGGGATGTTCCCGGCGTTTGGCTGGGGAGAACAGCCGGATCCTGGAGATCTTATTGCCGCGGAAATTGCCGTCAGAGAATTCATTAAAGAGCACGGACAAGAAGCCTTTGATGACCTTGACATTTTGATCGGGACCGATCCGGATGCTGATCGCCTGGGAGTAATCGTCAAAGTCCCTGAAAACCAACAGCAATATTTCGGGAAATACCGCTTATTAAGTGCCAACGATGTTTGGTCATTATTAACCTGGTATCGCTTGATGAAGAAAAAAGAATTGGGATTATTAGAACATCCGGAACAACATTATATTACTTTCAGCCATGTGACAACGGATGCCCTAGAAGCCGTCGGCAATTTATTTGGCGTAAAATCTTTAGGTGAGATGATGGATAAAACAGAAAAGGAAGATCGGGGTAACTATTTAAGCGGACGAAGGACATGGGTCGGGTTCACCTATATTGCTGATTATGCCCAAAAGAAACGCAGGGAAGGGTTGATTAATGAAGGGGGAATGGAAGAGTCGAATGGATATAGTATTTTGGGGGGAGAGATTGCGGAAGGAGAAATTTTAGCCTCCGATGCGCATGTTGATAGTGTCGGAAAACCCCTCAATGAAACTAATCCTTACGTTTACACCGATAGTGTCGGAAAACCTACCGCAGTAAATCCCAATAATTTCACCAATCTT
>JAGVNC010000039.1 GCA_020053475.1 Candidatus Omnitrophota bacterium
CTTGGCGATTTCCCCTACAGCCACCGCCGCTGATTGTCGTACTATCCATTCTGAATCGCGCATCAACCCAACCAACTGCGTCATGATTTCAGAGGTTATTATTCTTTGTTGCAATTTTGAAATCGGTATCTCAAGCAATCTTTGCTGATTGGCCGTCCTTCCCGCCGCTAAATTTAAATCCCGGAAATCATCCGCTTGCGTATAAGTTTGAGTAATCTGTTCCTCGGAAGGTAATAGTCCTTCCGATTCTGCCCTGCTAAATAACGGTTTTAAAGAAGGAGCTTCTTGATCCCATTGCCGTAATAACTCCGCCGCTTTTGTCGTATTCTCTTTAATCCATTGGCGCATTTCCTGCGCAGATAGCGGCCGGCCCAATCCTTGCTCTTTTCCTAAAGCAGGTTTCTGCTCTTCCCATTTTTGAACCTTAAACTGTTCATTCGCCCTAACAGTTGAATCATCCGCGTAATCGGTATCAAGGTAAACAATCGGGGCTCCATCACCACTAACGCTCCCCAGCCCGATATGGCCGAATTGGCCGGTTGCTTTCAGAAGCCCGGGGATTTTATAAACTTTCACCAATGTCCCGTTTACTAATCTTATCGGCTCTGCTTCATCAACCGAACCTTTTTGAAACTTTTGGCCAATAAAGCCATTGACAAACTGGTGAGATACCCGCGGCTGTTGATAAACGCCTTTAATCCAGCTTAACTTTCCGACTGAATCCGTTTTGGCTAACTGCTCGGGTGTTAACGATCCTGTTTTAGTTTCAAGCGGAACGATTAGCGCCAACCCGCCCGAAAAATATTTCCGCGATACTACTTCCTGTGTCGCCGGATCATAATCTTCTTTAACGTAGTCATACACACCTTTTTTAAAAGCCTCTAAATACTGCTGATAAATCTTTTCCTTAACGGATTTATCTTCGACATCAACCCCGTAAACTTTTTTCTGATCGGAATATCCATGGTTTAAAATACTCGCTTTAAGGTTCTGCTTGTACCACTTGGCTAAAATCAGAGATTGATAAACCTGGCGTAACGGAGCGAAATTCTTTCCTTCATTAACTTCTTTTTCTATGGCGGGAAGGATAACTTCGCGAATTATTTCAGAAGAAACAGCAGAGATGGAAGAGGAAGTCTGGTTTGGATTTTCTTCCTTCTTCTCTCTTCCTTCTTCCTTCTCTGTCAAATAATCCCGCTCCAGCATGACCTTAAGATGGCTTTCCAAAACATAAGCGATATCTTTGTTCTCATAAACAACGGCCTTATCGGGAAGGATCCAAACCTTGTTGAATGTATCAACAGGGATGTCCGTTGTTCCATAAAGCTGGCCGGCTTTTTTGTAAACTTTATCCCAAAATTCTTTTCCTAAATCTTTTTCCGGATTAATCAATGAGGCGGTGAATTGTTTCAAAATATAATCCTGGGCCAGCACATCCCGGCCCATTTCAGTGATACCAAATTCATTGGGGATAATGCGATCTTTTTCATAAGGGGAAAGATTGACCCACAGATCATTTTCAGGGATTGTCAGTGAGGCAAGGAAATATTTGATAAGTTTATTGGCTTCGCTTTTAAGTTCCTCCTGATTCAAATCGGCGTTACCGCTGTCGAGAATAAAATCAAATTGGAAGGGATTATCCACGCCCACTTTCATGCCTTTAAGCATGGGAGGGACAAACGCAGGAGTCGGGGTGATCATCACCCCGGGAGCGGGAAGATTCAAGACACCTTGGGCGTAGGAAGGCGGAATGACCGTTGTAGACACAAACGCCGTCAAAACGGCCATTGACAATATCCGCCGCCATGTCTTGAATTTTATACTTTTATATAAGTTAGTCATAATGATCAATATTCAGTTTTCAATTAGTATAAGTATATATGGCAGGCGCGGAAATGACAAATTTGAATGGGATGGGATGGGATGGGATTCGCGGGGATTTGCATTTTTGTGATTTAAAAGGGTTCAGGATAGACCGTTATCTGCTTTTATGGTATTTCTTAAATGTTCAATCATGCCAGCAAGGCTTGTGAATGTGACCTGAACATCGCCGAATTTCTTCGAAAATTCACGGTCCACATCCTGAGCCAAAACAAAGAACTTGGCCTTGGGATATTGATAGATAAAAGCCTTTAGATTATAATCATCAAAATGCTTGGCCTTCCATTTGCATTCTATGGCTACCGGGCCAGCAGAGCTCCCTCTTAGGGCGACAATAAAATCCACTTCATGGCCGCGTTTATCACGCCAATAATGGATTCTGCGCGTATGAAGCTTTGCCTGGATCTCATTAAGGGCGTAGTGTTCCCAAAGAATCCCCAAATCCTGTTCCCTTAGTTCATGCCAGCCCCGGTAATAACAGACAAACCCTGTGTCAAACCCATAAACCTTGGGGGCCGAGATAATCTCCGTCGGGCGATGAGAACTGAAAGGGTGAATGATATGAGCCACAAAGGTCGCTTCCAAAACTTTAAGGTAATTGGTAATGGTCGTCCGGCTTACTTCGCAGGGGGCCGTAAAACGCGTGGCTTCGAAGATGCTCCCGCTTTGCGTCATGATCAACTCAATGAATTTCTGGAAAGAATATTTTCGCTCTAACCGGAATAATTCCTGAATGTCTTTGGCCCAGTAAGCGTCCATCCATTCCTGGAAATCCGCTTCCGGAAAATCCTTGGACAAAAGAAACGGCGGCAGCCCTCCTCGCAATAAACGCCATTTAAGATCCTTAATTTTAAAATCGGCGAGGTCTTCGGAAATGGCCGGTGTCAGCCAAATTTCCTTTTTTCTTCCGGATAAGGTATCTTTGAATTTGAAAGAAGCCCCCAACGTTGAGGAACCGGTTGCCAACATTTTAACTTTTGGGTAATGATCCGCGGCGATTTTCAAAAGCTGGGCCGGATTGTCAAGGCGGTGGATTTCATCCAGGACAACACGCTTATTTTGATTTTTAAATCCCTCTAAGAACTCTTCGGGGTCTTCCATCATCCGGCGTATGCGCGGCAGTTCACAGTCAAAATATTCAATTTTTTCCAAATTCTGGGACAAGAAAGTTTTTCCTGCCCGCCGAACGCCGGAAAGCCAGATCACCGAACGCTTTTGCCACGCCCGTTCTATTTCTGCAAGCCAATAGTTTCTTTTGATCGTTTCCATTTGCAGATAGGATAACATATAGTGCTACTAAATGCAAGCATAAAATCGTTTATTATCAAACTTTTTTAAAAACAACCTCTGTTTCTTTACTAAAATCCCTCAGAAGAGGCCAAAATTGCCCTCAATTTTAGTATCGCAGGCAACTGCGGCTGATGTTCACCGGTTTCCCAACTTGTTATGGAGCAAGGATCACAATCCAGCATTTTAGCGAACTCTCTTCCTGTGAATAAATGACTTAATCGCCAAACGAGGAAAAGTTTTGGGAAACTTGCCCGCCCCGCCGCTTCGCGGCGAAAGCTGCGGGCCGGGGGGTCATTTACCTCTTTCCCGGATAAGGCAGAATTAAGCCTTCTATGGATAATCTCAAAGTTAAACAGAAGACTCTTAAAGGACGCTACTTGCGGATGAGTTCTGACAATTGCATCTTGCAGAATATTGGCAGGAAAACCGATAATCTTATGAAGCGCTCTTAAATAAGTTAATTTGGGAATTTCTATATCCCTTTCCCAAAGCCAAACAGTATTTTTGTCGCATCCAATTTGTAAGCCCAAGTCTTTGGCGAATAAGTGTTTTCCCAACCGGATCTTCTTAAGATACTGGCCGAATGTTTGGGGTTCATCAGGACAAAATTGGAGGACTTTGGCATGATTCTTAAATGTCGGTAAAATTGTCGTGTATTTAAAGCGGTGTATCGGGTTTGTTGCCGCATGGATGTCCACGCGGCTGGTACGGCTATCCGCAGCGGCCGTGTCAATGTTCATCAAATCAAATCCAACGAGACATGTTGAAAATCCCCGGGCCACTCTTGGATCGAATCGATATTCATTTGGAAGTCCCTGCCCTTCCGGCGCGGGAAATGCCGGCCCCGCTGTCGCAGGACAGCCGTTCGCTTCTGCATCAGGCGATGGAACAATTAAGTTTGTCTGCCCGGACGATTGCGGATTTGGCGGGATCAGAACAAATTCAAACGGAGCATATTGCGGAGGCGATTCAGTATCGGAGATTGGACAGGCATTGGTGAGGGTCAATTTATGTTAAAGATTCTCGGCAGTGGACATGGCAATGCTCTTCGGAATTATAAATACTCAAGCGATGCCTGCATCCTTGTTTTTTGCAGACTCGTCCGCCCTTATACCGTTTAATGGGGCCGTTTTTTTTTGTTTTTCGAGGATACATTGTCTTATATTTTGTGGCGGAACGTGATTCTCCCCTTCCCTAAATCATAAGGCGACAAGGCGACCGTGACTTTGTCTCCCGGAAGAATCCTAATGAAAAATTTTCGCATCTTGCCGGCGGGATAAGCGACAACCATATGGCCGTTGTCTATTTCAACTGAAAATTTGGCATTGGATAATGCCTTTTTGACAACTCCTTGCACTTCGAGGGCTTCTTCTTTTGACATGTCAATCTCCAGTAAAACGAATGTTATCAATGCCTATTGAAAAATCCCACTTATATACATTTCCTGATGTTGATGGCGGAATGACTGTTTTGGATATTTTCAATCTCGAACCAAACCAAATCACCTTGTTTGAGGCCGTTTCTATCTTTTCCCAGGATGCGGTCGGCGCTAAACCGGACATCGGCATTTTCTCCGCAGCCGATGGTCCCCGAGCCGCTTTCTCGATCATATGATCTAACCGTGCCTTTTTCCATCTCCATCTCCTTATGTTAGGAATACTTTAATGCCCGAAGATAACCAAATCCAACCAACCGGTTGTGCTGCTCATCCCAAAGGCGGAATGTCAATGATTTAAGGCTGGTCAACAATGTGATCGGCTTGATCTGCTGAAACATCGGGTTCTCTTTGTAACACCGTTCGAGAAAATAATTGGGGATGCGCGGGCTTAAGTGATGAATATGATGAAACCCGATATTGCCCGTAAACCATTGCAAGACCTTCGGCATCTTAAAAAATGAACTTCCCTTTAACGCTTCCGTCACATAATCCCACTTCGCATTGCGCTCCCAATAAACACCTTCAAATTGATGCTGGACGTAGAATAACCATATCCCTGCTGATGCCGCAATCATCAAGACCGGCAATTGGATCAACACGTACGCCTTAAAGCCGATCAGAAAACTCATGGCCACGGCGATCACTAAAATGCTTAAGTTGGTCAAATGCACACTTTTGTGCCCATCCCTGCCGGATGGGCCTAAAGGAAGCCGGTGAACAATCAAAAAAAGAATCGTTGGGCCAATGATAAATAAGCAAATGGGATTGCGGGCAAAACGATATTTAATCCGCATCCAGCGTGACGCATGAAGATATTCGTCGACGGTCATGGTCCAAACTTCTCCGACCCCACGATGATCCAGGTCTCCAGAGTGAGAATGATGAACGGAATGTTCATGGCGCCAATATTGATAAGGCGTAAATGTCAAGACTCCCGTAATAAATCCCCAAAAGTGATTCGCTTTTTGTGATTTAAAAAATGACCCGTGGCCGCAATCATGAAAGATGATAAAAATACGCACCAATAATCCTGCGGCAACGAAGGCTATGGGAAGCACTAACCAATACGAAATTGTTAAACAATAAACCATCACACCCCACAATAACACATAGGGGATCAGGGTATTGAACAGTTGGCCTATACTTTTGGCTCTGTGAGGATTCTGATATTTGGCCACAATTTTCTGCCAAAGTTGTTCATATTTTGTTTGGAAAGATGGAATGTCCATTTCAGGCTCCCTACCCCGCCTTGGCGGGGCTTTCAATGCTGAATTCATCTAAACGTTGTCTAAAAATTTATGTGATGTTGAAGATAAATAAATAGATAGTGAATCTGCAGATTTCAGGAAAGAAGATACAGAGATCTGTTTTGTGGTGGGTAATAATCTATTTAAATGATCTACGATAAGTATACCTTACTTTGGGGGGAGATACAATCAATGCTTTGACTAAAATTGGAAGTAAATAAACTGGATTCCGCCCCGCGAGCCTAAAACGTAAATCAACAGCATCATAGCGGCATATGTGGCGTAACGGACCGCGAAATTCCAACGCGGAAACCGGTCTGGGCCCGACACATATTCCTCGATAAAATCGAGAAAAACAACGGGCAAAACGAGGACTAAAAAGGCGATGCATTGATGGGTCGTGTCAATCGTCCAATGAAAGGAAGTCAATATTTTTGTGATGAACCCGCCTATTTGATCGATGGAATTGCAACGGAAAATCAGCCAGCCGAAACACGTCAAATGGAAATAAAAAATCATTTGAAGAAATTTAGGGATGTTGACCTTGATGTTAACCACTCCCGGGGCCCATCGATAGGCAATCAACAGCAGCCCCTGATACAACCCCCATAAAATATACTTGTCACTGGCTCCGTGCCATAATCCTCCCAACAGCATTGTCAGCATGAGGTTCAAATAAGTTCTATGCTCTCCTTTGCGATTTCCTCCCAGAGAAATATACAAATAATCCCGTAGCCAGCTCGACAGACTGATATGCCAACGCTTCCAAAAGTCACTGGGATTGGTGGCCAGGTATGGTGTTCTAAAATTGACCATCAAATCAAATCCCATTAAATGACTAATGCCGCGCGCGATATTGCTGTATCCGGCAAAATCGCCATAAATCTGAAAAGCAAACGCATAAATCGCCAATAACGCCTGCGCTCCGGAAGGGTTCGGTGACGCAAAGACGGGATCGACCATTCGGGCCAGATTATCGGCGACAAACACCTTGATGAAGTATCCTTTGAGAATCAACCAAAGCCCGCTTTGGATTTTCTCGAAGGTGAGAATCCTCGGGCTTTCAATTTGCCTGAGCAGATGACCGGCCCGTTCGATAGGACCAGCCACCAATTGCGGGAAAAAGCTGACGAACAGCGCAAAATCAAAAAATTTGCGACAAGCTTTCGTTTCCCCCCGATAAACATCGATCGTATAACTAAGCGTCTGGAACGTATAGAAAGAAATCCCCACAGGAAGAATAATCCCTAATGTGTGAACGGATGGGGTAATGTACATTAACCGCAGAAGGTCAGCAAAACTTTGGATAAAAAAATCGCAGTATTTAAAATACCCGAGTATCCCCAGATTAGCACAAATGCTAATGGCGAGGATCCTGCGGCGGATATTGGTGTCTCTGGTGTCCTCCAGCCAAAGGCCGACCATGTAATCAACAACGGTCGAAATCAATAAAAGAACCAGAAACCGGTAATCCCAAAACCCATAAAAGAAATAACTGGCCAACAGAAGCAATCTGTTCTGGCCTTTGTGCCCGCATCGCAAATAAATTAAATAGACGATAAAGAAAAAAACGCCGAACACCCAGGAATTAAAAATCATTGCGCCGGGCTCCTTTGCTTTTCAAAGTGCTCTAAGGCTTGAGTAATGGCCGTATAATGCCGGATGGCATAATCGTGGACGCCTTTGCCCCGCTTAGGATGAGTTTGATCCTCAAAATCGTCTTTCACAAAATAGTGCCTTAAATCCACCCACATCGCATTTTTATGCTCGGCGATGATTTGATTGATGACATCAAACATTTCAGCTTGGGTGTCGTAAGAGGTTTCCTGCCAAA
Organism: Candidatus Omnitrophota bacterium; assembly: GCA_020053475.1. Classification (GTDB taxonomy): domain Bacteria; phylum Omnitrophota; class Gorgyraeia; order Zapsychrales; family Zapsychraceae; genus JAGVNC01. The sequence continues at coordinate 7,691 of JAGVNC010000039.1, forward strand.
TAAACAAAACAGGAATATGATGTTGGTCGAGGACATTCAACAATTCTCGTTGAAGCGCAAGAATCTCTGAAAAAACAATTTTTTCTTGCTGAACGTTTAATAGACTCCGTTGAACATATTGCAATTCTCCTCGTTCCTGATCGATGTTTAAATGAGGATAAGATACCCATGTTAGAAACCACTCCGGCATCCAATCACGTAATTTAAGCTCCCAGCGGATAATCGGATCAAGGCGCTTTAACGGCACGACCGATGAAATGAAAGCCGGAAACGCTGTCTTAAACGTAAAATAGCGTCGATAAAAAGACCCGGGAAACACTTTTATTACATCTCCATCAAAAACCATTTGGTCGCAGTTTGTGGCAAATTTAGGCGTCGTAAAATATGTCCAATAATACAGATTAAACACCACAAGATCCGGACGATCATCAACGATTTTTCCCGCTTGAACCAAATAATCGTACGCTGTGGCTGAGACTTGCGCCATATTCATCAAGACAATGGGATCTCCTTTCTCTTCAATAATATTTTTCATTAAGCTAGGGATGCTGCCATATTGATAAACGGAATTTCCAAAAAGAACAACAACCTTCTTATCGCCGAGATCTTTGCGGGGAGGAATTTGGGCAAGATTAAATCCATAGGACCCGAATTTGATTCCCCGATAGTCAAGAAGACTATATGTCGCTATCTTCTCTAAAATAAAGCCGGATATGCTGATCCCTAAGCCAAGGGCAAAAACGATCCAAAATAGCCTTTTTCGTAATTTAATGTCGGGAGGAGCTTCAATCATTGATTTAATAGGATAAAAAGGATGGGATAAAAATATGGTACAAAGATTAAGGGACCCTTTCGATCAGGGCATTGATCCGCTTCAACAGTTCTTCCAAAAGTTCATCCCCCTGGCGTGACGTAATAGGGTTTTTGCTTTTTCCTTCCAGAATGATGTCCAGTTCGCGAATGATTCGTTCACTGCCACCCAAAATTTTATTGGAAATATGGAACCCTAAAACCGCAATAAGGATCAGACAAAAAGAGATCACAATGACAATCCAAGGCATCAACGCCTTGATATTTACCATCTTAATGCTAAAAATTTCTTTTGCCTCGGTTAATGAGGCGACCAGAGAAAAAAGAAATAAAATAATGAAAATACAGGCAAAACAGCAGCACAACAGCACCGGCCAAAGCATGCGCGCCTGGTATTGATTGACGTTTGTATAAACGTTTCTTTTAAACAAAGAAGGCATCCTTCATCGTTCTCCTCTGGGGTATTGGCTTCATTATAAATGATGTCCTAAGCCCCTGCAAGAATAACCATGATTTCTTCAATGACAATTTTTATAGGAAGCGATGTGTTAAAATGCGGTTCAATCGATCGCCAACGGAAGGCTGGGAAACTGACAGTGGGTGGACGGCGTCACACATTTCACTTCTTATCAGTCCAACCATCCACCCACTCGTATTTCCCCCTCCTGTCAGCTTGTAGTAAATGCGGCAGTCTTAACTTCAGTCTAAACAACCAATAAAAAAGCCTATCTTTCATCAAAGGATAGGCCATATCACATCCACGCTCTTGATTCGGTAACTGGCTATCCTTTGAAGGACCCTATAGCTTTGCCCAGGCTACGTTCAAATACTTCATAGTTGAAATTCGCCTGGCCCCGCCAGCGGCGGGGGTCCTACCCTTACGGGTCCCGCCACACTGCTTAGCGGGTCAGCCACGCTTTGTGGTTGAAGTTTGCCCTTTTCGTTCAAATCTCTTAACTAACCAAAGTATAAACCATTTTCAGCAAGGAAACAAGAGTCCCTTCTTTTCTTGTCCCTTCTTTTCTTGTTGGTAACATTTTTAACACCCGATTTTATGAGGGGGGGAGATCTTATAAATAATTAAATAATGCTGATAGAAAGAATAATTATATTATCTGGTACTCGAAACTTCATATTCCGTTTCACGATTGGCCGGCTCAAGCCCAAGAAACGGCAGAATGCTTGGAATCGGCACGAAATTAATGATAACCAGCTTAAAACCAGTAAACCCGGGTTCAAAAATCGGCTGAACAGTGGTCGGGTCAAACTGAACATCAATCCCAGCGCCTTGTTTCTTAAGGTTGATTTCGTTCATGTCAATCCCACCGACGTCGGATAAAGAGGCGTTGTCTTGTCTTTCTTCACCATGCTCTATCGGGACAATTTCAAGAGTAGTCCACTGTGACATGAGTTCATCTTGTCGTTCTCTCATCTCCTTTTCTTTCTCAATTCCCAAGTCCCTTGAACTCTCAATTAAATAATCTTCAATATCTTTCCATTTTTCCCAAGCCTTTTCGTTTGGGCTCACAACAACATTAAAAACGCCATTTAATTCAATCACCCGTTGAATATGCGCGGGGGTAATTAAAACATGATACCGTTGGCCTAATTTACTTTTTATCGATCTTTCTGCTTCTTCATTGCTCAGCATCGCGTGATTTTTCAAACCTTTTGACTGTACTCCTATATCGCGATATCTTAATGCACCCATAAAAGGATCAATCCCAAAGTTATTATTCTTATTAAAATCCTCTTTATAATTTCTAATCTCGCTTTTACTTGCGGATATAAGCTTAGTCAGTGCATCAATATCACCCTTTCGTTTAAAATACCAAGCATCTTGTTCTGAAGCAGAATATTGGAAAACAGATTCTCCGCTCTCCATAAATGAGGATAATTGAACACGAAAATTCTCCCAAAAATGCTTCAGCCTATCAAAGTCAGTATCAAAATTAGAAAAAATTCTCATCTTGACAAGACCTAAACTTTCCAAACGTTTATCGTAGCTTTTAGGATCCAGATAATAAACCAATGATTCTTCCAAAAGAAAATTAATAAAACTTTTACTTTCTTGTGTCGCACGCACAGCTGGCGCCTCATCAATGATATAAGCATCCTCTGGATAAATATAACCGGCTAAAAATCCTAAAGTATGAACTTGACGGACGAAATGAATATCATCCCCTAAATTTTGAAGAAACTGAGCAAAAGGAACCACCTTGATAATTTCACGCCGTGTTGCCGTGATCATCCCTAACACGATATTCGTAATCATTAATTCATCATCGAGATAATACTTCAATGAATGCTTTGGTTTTATTAAATGACCATCTTTTGTATAGGAAGGAATACTGACAATTCCCAACTCCGGTTTTTTCTCAAGGGCTTTAATCAAATTCTCAAGTACAGATCCAACAAGTTCAACATCATCATCAACGAAAATTTGATAAGTTCCACTTGATTCTAGAACAGTTAAATTTCTATTGATGGCCAAAGTATTTTTCTTCGTATCCACTATTTTGGAACGAAAAGGCAATTTTTTAAGACGCTCTATAAGTTCTTGACGGGTTTGCTCAGAAAATGACTCCGGATCTGCAATAGTGATAACCAATTCCATGTCTTCTTGCCAATGAGAGCGGGCTATCTCCTCGATTCTTTTTAATAATAAAACAAAACGACTTTTGGTCAAAACAACAACCCCTACACTGATTTTGGGCTGGGCTTTTGATCTATCTGTATTTATTACATCCACCCGACCAAGGTATTGCGGCATAGTTTCACTCCAAAATACTTTCGTCTTCTCTAAAAGGTTTGCCATTGTTAAGTAAAAATTATCTCTCGCTTTTTTCATATTTGCTTCCGCCTCAGGATCGAAAAAAATATGCACTAAAGGCCTATTCCCTTCATCTGGAAGGCTGTTATAAATAAGCCCAGCTTCATCAATGACCTTTTTAATCAATTCTTGATCTTCTGCATAAGTTCCCAAGGTCAAGTTTAAATCAGAATTCATTAATTCTTTAAAAGGAGTTTTATTAAAAATATTTTTTATAAAAATTTTTTGCTCGTTGGAGATAGGACGTCTTAATCTTTTTTCTACCCGACCAATCAACCAGCGAATAATCTCTTTCTGAGTCAGATACCCTTGTTCATTAACAATTTGGCGGTCTCCAAAGGCTGTTAACATAGCATTATCTATCTTCCGATTCTGATTTTCCTCAAAATAAACAATGCTCGAAACAGGACGGGATATACCTTCAATATTATCCGGCCCGGTGGCCGGCCAGCTCAACGTATAAATCTCCCCGTCTTCTCCTTTAATATTAAAAGAAACAGATGAACCGCCATCCAGATTGATGGCATTAAGAATTTCTTCGTCTCTGTTGTTCTCCTTAAGTTCACGTTTTATAATTTTAATCGCTTCGGCAAAATTAGCTCCGGTGTAAGTCGCGGAACGCCCGCTAAAAGAAAAAGCAAACATTTTACCAGATTTAGTATTCCCTAAAATCATCCGTGGACCACGCACCCAATTCTGTACTTGAGTTTCTTGCGTCTGCATTGAAAGCAGATTAAACCAGCCTTCTTTTCCAAAATATTTTTTCTCCGCTTCCTTGTCCTTAACTAAATTCTGGCCGTTTCCATTCTGATCCTCTTCAACTAATAAGGTTCCTCCGCCCAAATACCATTTCGGCCGCTTTTCCTCTCCGCCGGGCCATTCAAATTGAAAAGAAGGCTTGGGAAGATTTCCCCGTTCTTTGAATCTCTCTAAATTGTTTGAGCCGAATACTTCTACGAATTTATCTCGCGTTAAGGAAACCACAATACCGACCGGCGGCAGCAAAACATCACCCGATTTAATCGCTATGATTTTATTATTAACGATGACGATATTGTATCTATCCTGGCCGACAGGTTTTATATAATCGTTATCGGCATCATTTGGCTCGTTCGTCCATTCTTTTGAACTCATGGGTGTATACACGATAACCTTTTTTTCTGAACTGATTTTTTTGCCAGGGTTATTTTCAACCTGCCCGGCTGTCCATAAAATTAATTTCATTTCTCCATCGATACTAAAATCCATCCTTCCGCCCAGCATCTGCCGGTGGCCGAAGACAAGCTTGCCGTCTTTAGACATTCCAAAATAAGCCTTATTATAAAGAGGCACTGTTTCGCTGCCATCAGGGGATTGATAAGAGTCTAGGTAGAAGTTCACATCCTTAATTTTTTCGTCTTCTCTATTTTTATTATTTGCTTTTGCATCTTCATCAACGTATCCGTTATAAATTCCAAATAATTTCGGGGTAAAAAAGTATAAACCATTAATTGAAATCCTGGCTTTCCTTTCTTTATCCCTAAAGATTCTTTCGTGAGCAAGCAAATTTCTCCCATCCGCTCCACCATCAGCATTCTGGTAGGCACGAAGTTCTTGTTCTGCCCGAATCGCGGTTAACCCCCACTTTTGAGGATCAAAAATTCCGCCATTGACAAGCACATTTTTATCGAACTTATCGGGTTCAGGGCTTATTTCTCCAAGTTGAGGCGCTGTTCCATCGCCTTTTAAAGAATAAATTTCGCTGACAACATTTCTCTCTCCCATAACCTCAACAAATTTGTCCTTCAATAATTCTTTCCGTCTCTGCTGAGCAAACCGATAAAAGGTAAGCTTGGGATTACTAGCCTTTGCCTTTTCAAATTCAGCTTTTAAATCTCCTGCATATTCAATCGGCAGTAATAAAGCCTGCGGATAGACTTCTTCAATAAACGTGGATTCGCTATCTCTTAATTTTTCTCTTAATGTTTGGTAAGCATCCAAATACTTACTGCGGGTTTTCCCCTTCTCAAACTCTTTCCTTGCACGATAAAATTGGGAAGCAAACGTGACATTGCTCCAGCGGCTGGAAACGGGAATTTCCGCCGGCACGCGCATCACAACCGGGAAAGGCGATTCCTTTTCATTGACATCCCAAAATATCCCGGTCTTGCGACGGGTTTCAATGTAACGCGAAAGAAAAAGACGGTAATGTTCATACTCAATATGGTCGGTGGTGAAATCATTCTGTTCACCTTCCAAGCCAAGAACCACTTGGTCTTTTCGGTCCTCTTGATCTTTTTTTACGGCATCAAGAAGTTCTTGGAACCCTTGACTTGCTTCATTAAAATTTGTCCCATATGATTTTGAACCGCTGACCACCACGCGAAACCGAGGGTTATTTTCATTTGGTATTTTTTGCATATCTCTCAAATAACTAAACTCTTCAAGTTTGAGGAGTACATCAATATCATCTTGTGTTACATCAGATCCCATGCGATCTTCCTTAACGACAAAAATTACTTGTCCTTTATTTTGTCCTTCCTTTTCTCCTTTTTCTTTCCATTCTTTTTCCCATTTTTTCAGCAGAGCTTCGCCGAAAATCTTTAAATCAGCGGCCAAACTGTTAACGCTCCCCGCCACATGAATATAGGTGATAGGCCGTTCCAGCCTGGCTACCAGCTCATCAATATCATCAATTTTGCTTTGATATTTTAACCAATCTTTTATTTTTTGGGGATTTAGCCCGATCCATGAAGCCCCGAATCCCGTTGATTCATAAATATTATTGGCAAAATCGCTGAAAAGAGAAACCAAAATGCCTTCCTTGCTAAATGTATCCCAATGATTATCCGCTAAAAATTTAGATGTCTCTGCTCCGCGCTCAAGAATAGCCTTGCGTAAATCATCCTTATATTGATTCATCGCTGCAGGGAAATGCTTTTCGCGTAATTTGACGATCTCGGTGTACAGCTGCTCGCTGGTTAATTTCCCACGTTCTTCGGCGTTGTCAAAAAGACTATGGATATCAGCCTCATAGTCCTTAATCTGTTGGGCATTAATCTGTTCGACATTCTCTCTTCCTCTATGAGCATCAACCCACGCATCTTTTTTAAGCATCCATCGCATTTGCTCATTTTCAACTTTGTCATACTTAATATAAAGCTCGAATTCACCGAATTCTTTCAATCCATATTCAAAATTCGTATAGCTGAATCCCCCAATTTCTTTAATCTGCTGCACATTATGCCCGGGGATATACCGAGAATCACGATGAGTAATAAATCGCCTCAACTTTCCCATCACATTCGAATCTTCCGTTAAAGGCTTTAAAAGGTCACCCGTTAATACTGCCGGTTCTTCAAAGACTCCATCTTTAAATTGGTCCCTTAAAACAACTTTTTCTCCGCTGGCTATTTTATTAATATCTTCTAAAGGAAACTCATAGATAGCCCATGCCTCGCCCATGCCTGTCTTTTCTTTTTGTTGATTTTCAATCCATTCTTCAAATTCTTTTTTACTTCTTATCTTTTTCTCTTCAATTAATTGCTGTGCATTCCTACGGACCATCCCTAATTCTTCTGCTGTCGCACGGTAAAAATACAAAGACCGGCGTTCTTGATTGAGCTTATCCCATTCCGGCGATTCGAAAGATCCTTCTTTCCCAACAATCTCAAATTTTCCTTGAAGCTCCCAGTTATCCGGCAGGCCCAATTCTTCTTTAATTTCTTTTTTCATAGTATCCATATAACCATGGCCGGCTGAAACATGCCCTCCGAAAATTGAAAGATTAAGCGCGTAAGCCTTGTTATGAACCCGGCGCTGAATGAGAATCTTTCCGTCAGGAGTAACGATAAACGCATTGGATGTTCGGTGCATTAATCGAGAATTGGAATGAGCAACGCCCATATCAATAGGGCCAATCCCCACTTCTTGTCCATCGACGACTTTGATAATATCGACTTCTTCGCCTTTATATGGAATCCTTTCGGCTTTCTTATCCCCGCCAATTTTATCAATAATATGATCAATGCTTTGCTGATTTAATCCCGTCGTCGGATCGCTGACAAGTACCGTTAATTGTTGTCTCATTTTCGCGTAAGGCAATATTTCTAATGACCCGGGTAGTAATTTTATACTTGCCGAAACGCCATCTCGAGTTTGAATACTCGGGGTTGTAATGGTACGCACCTCTCCTTTTGCAGCTGCTTCAATATCTTTTGCGTTAATAATCTCGGGAGTAAAATCCGGCATTTCCGTCCATAATCTAAATCGGACATTCGGAAAGTCCGGCCTTATTCCAAACGTACCATCAAAATTAAACCATACTTTCCACGCCCGTATTTCATCTTCACTTAATCCAAAATTTTGGCTTGCCTCCTTGCGAACGATATCTTTTATCGCTTCGATATCCTGAACCGGAATATCAGCCACCAAGTTTTCGGCTAAATCTGTTCCGGCATTATTAAACGTTACACGCGTAGCTCCCCCATTAACATACATAATAAAGTTCGTAATCTTGTTTGTTTCTTGGCGTAAAGGGTCAGCAATACGCGGCATTTGCTCTGCTTTTGAATTACCTGAAATGATCCCCAAACTTAAATTTTTCTCTAATAACCCAGAAAATACCACACGCATTTCTTCCTGATTTGAAAAAGTATTTTCTTTTTTCTCCAAAATAGTTCCATCAATATCAAAGAGTAAAAAAGAATGTCGCCTTAACTCATCGAGATTTATTGGAACTGTCTTATTGCTGTCCGGCCCTTCCCCGCGAATCACAACTTCTTCCCTGTTTTCTTTAATAGCTTGAAGAATCGCATCCAAGACTTTCTGCGTTGCCGCTGGGCCTGCACCTATCCAAATAGTTTTTTGCTTGGCTTCCTCGGTCCTCCGATTTGGATCCTTATCAACCGAAAACATAACAACCTCTTTACCCTCTTCATCAATTTCTAAAATTGGAGTGTCGTTCCCAATCTTTTTATCTGATTTAAAAAATTCGTCGCCAAAATAAAATGCTTTTCTGATTCCTTCTCGCTTAAATATGTCTGAAATGGCCGCCCGCTTATCAACTTGTGTAATGTCTAATGAGGCAAACCCGCCGGGATAAAAAATATATTTTTCTTTAAAATGAGAACGAAGTTTTTGGATCAACGGCATTCTCACATCTTGCGCCAGCATCGCCCCATCGCTATTTGCTTTCCCCTGCGGCTCGATGCGCATGGACAATCCGAAATTCTCCCCCACAATGGACTGCTCTACCGATTTTCGTCCTTGAAGGCGGGTCAGTTTGATATCCGCATCCTTGATCCCGCCGGAAAAATATTTTCTAGGGATAACTTCCTGGCTTAACTGGTCATAATCTTCCTTAATAAGGTTAAAGACGCCTTTTTTATAAGCCTCCATGTAACGCCCATAAATTTGGTCCTTGATGGTGTCGTCATCCATGGCAATGCCGGCTATCTTGTTCTGGTTAATATAAACCTTAGAAAGCAGGCTTTCTTTGATCGTCTCTTTGTACCACTTAGCCAAAATCAGCGAATAATAAATCTGCCTCAGCGTCGCAAAATTCTTGCCTTGATTGACTTCTTTTTCGATTTCGGGTATTAAGATCTCTCTTAAGATGGAAGAGGTTAAATCTTTTTCTTCACTCTTCTCTCTTCCCTCTCCCTTCTTTTTTAAGGTAATCCCATTCGTTTCGCTCTGGGGCTCCGCACTGCCTCGCAACGCTTCGTAATCTTCTTCCAGCATAACCTTCAAATGCCCTTCAACCACATACACAGTCTTTCCGTTCTCATAAACACTCGCGCTCTCCGGTATCACCCAGACCTTATTAAAGGTGTCCGTAGGGATGTCGGTGGTGCCATATTTTTCTTGAGCTTTTTTATACACGCGACCCCAGAATTTTTTCCCTAAATCTTTTTGCGGGTCAATCAGTGAAGCGGTTAATTGTTTTAAAATATAATCTTGCGCCAGCATATCCCGCCCCAGCTCTGTCTTGCCTAATTCATCAGGAATAATGCGGTCTTTTTCATAAGGCGATAAATTAACCCATAAATCATTTTGCGGAACCGTCATGGAAGCGAGGAAATACTTGACCAACGTTTCTGATTCTTTTTTAATTTCTGCATCGTCGCTCTTGCTGTTGCCGCTGTCAATAATAAAATCAAATCTCATCGGGTCTTCCGGATGAATAGTCATCCCTTTTAACAAAACAGGGACAAACGCGGGGCTGGGATTGACCATTGCTCCGGGAACGGGAAGTTTAAGCAAATTAATGCTCTGGGCATAGCTTCGGGATGGCAGAACGGAAGTAAACGCAAAGGCGAGGAGAACAAAAGACGATAAAACGCGGCGGCAGGAACTTAGACGTTCCCTTTTAAAATAGATAATCATTTTGATATTCCTTTTAAAAATGGTTTTACAGATTATCAGCACCTTCAGTCCTTCAAGAATCCGTGGCTGATTCTTTAAAGCACTAAAGCATTACTGTGCTAATAACAGGGGAAATCGATAAGGGGTAGTGGAAATATAACATTTCTTTGATGGAAAAGCAAATTTTATACTGGGGGTGTCATTTACGAATTAAAAGTGGACACTTTAAAGCGAATTTTTGATTTAAAAGTGGACACCTAAAAGTAGGCCATACTTGGAAGAAAAGGAGAATTC